>JBGPLR010000015.1:0-16861 GCA_041486545.1 Terriglobia bacterium | reverse complement strand
GAGGGGGACTCGGAAACAGGGACTAATCGACACCCGCGGCACCCCGAAACGGGATCATTTGGCACCCGGAGTCGCAGCTGCGGTTCCAGGAGGTTCCTCCCGACACGCTTGCAGCCACTTTGCCAGAAAATCCAGCAGACCTTCGGGCGGCTTAATCCAAAGGGCGGCTGCAGTTTGGCGCCATTCAGAGCGAACCAGTGCGGTCAGGCCTAGCGGCCTAAGCGCCAAAAAACCGCGCTCGTCAGTCATGTCATCTCCCAGGTAGGCGACCGGGGCGTCGGGGCCTATTTCCTTCAAGATGGTGCGAACAGCACTGCCTTTGTTGCTGTCCAGCAGTCGCATTTCAATGCCACCGTCAAATTCCAGCAATTCCATGGGCGCGCTTTGGGCAAGGGGAGCCCAGCCTCGCAAAACCCTCTCGCGTGTTTTCTCCGCAGTTGATTCGTCCATGCCGCGCCAGTGGAAGGCAACAGCACCGGTCTTGAACTCAGCCCTTTCCCGCAAACCCTGATGTTTTAACCAGAGGTCCGCGTCAGCCAGTGCTTGCCGCACGCTGTCATCCACAAGGGGTCGCTGGCAGGTGCCGTCGGATCGCAACCGCTCCGACCCATGGCAACCCCAGATTTCTGGCCGGCGACGAAGGCCCAGCAACGGGATTACTTCGTGCGCAATGCGGCCCGTGATGATAACCACGCGGGTGCGGCCATTGGCCATGATCTCGTCCAACAGCGGGGTGATTCCCGGATAAGGCAGCGCCTCCTGGCGGTTACGTTGGAAAGGCGCCAGAGTCCCGTCATAGTCCAGCAGAAGCGCGGCAACCGGCGACTGCGCCACCAAGCTCATGAACTGCTGGATTTCGACGAGATTGGGTTGCGAGAGAATCACATGCGCCTTGTTCCTTTTCAACCGGGGAACGCCTCTCAACTTTCCTCCGAAGAGTCCATGCGCAGCTCGCAGAGTTCCGCGATCAGGCTTCCTGCCCAGCGGTAAACGTTGTGCTCCCTTACGTTCTTCCGCATGCGCTTCATACGCGATTCCTTTTCCTGCGGATCCATTTCAAGAGCGCAACGAATGGCCTGTGCTGTCTGGTCAATATCGTACGGGTTTACCAGCAAGGCATCGCGCAATTCGCGGGAGGCGCCGGTAAAGCAACTCAGCACCAGCACGCCCCGTTCGTCATGCCGCGCGGCCACAAACTCTTTTGCCACCAGATTCATGCCATCGTGCAGCGAGGTAACCAGACAGACGTCGGCGGCCCGGTAGTATTTCTGAATCTCCTGGTGAGTATGCTGGCGTTTGAGAAAGATGATGGGCTTACATTTGTCGGTCCGGAACCGGGCATTGATGCGTTCCGCTTCCCTTTCCACTTCCTCCATCAAATCCTGATAGCGTTTGAGGTGGCTGCGGCTGGGGGCGCCAATCTGCACAAAAGTAAACTGGCTCTGGTACGCAGGGTTCTTTTCCAGAAACCTTTCAATTGCCAGGAAACGCTCCAGAATCCCTTTGGTGTAGTCAACCCGGTCCACGCCTACACCAATGAACTTGGCTTCCACGCCCAGGGCCTGAAGCAAAGCCGTACGTTCCAGATAATCGTTCCCCGTGGCGTCCGGCTGCGTCACGTCGGTAAAGTCCACGCTGATGGGGAAAGGCCGCACGATAGTGACATGGTCCAGACGCCGCACTGAAAAGTGCTCCCAGTCAACGCGAGATTCCACCACGCGGTCCACGGTCTGCAGGAAATTATTGCAGTGCGATTGGATGTGAAACCCGATCAGATCGGCGCCAAGTAGACCATTCACCAGCTCGCGCCGCCACGGGCAAATGTCAAAAGCTTCAGCGTTGGGCCACGGGATGTGCCAGAAGATCGCCACCCTGGTCTCCGGCCGTTTCTCCTTAATCAGGCGGGGAAGCAAGGCGAAGTGGTAGTCCTGCAACAAGACGATGGGTTTGGCCACATCCTTAATCTCTTCGAGGAGCGCCTCAGCGAACTTCAAGTTCACGGACTGATAGTACTGCCAATCCTCGGCGCGAAATATTGGGCGGGTGTAAGCGATATGACACAGGGGCCAGAGCCCTTCGTTGGCAAACCCGTAGTAGTAACCTTCCAGTTCCGCATCACTCAGCCAGACGCGGCGCAAACTGTAGCGAGGATCTTCAGGAGGTACGCGGAGCCGGTCGTGGTGATCAACCGTTTCGCGGTCAGCATCGCCGTGGCCGTGGGCGATCCAGGTTCCATCACAGGCACGCAGTACCGGCTCAATCGCAGTGACGACTCCGCTGGGAGGGACGACAACTTCCACGGAAGTGCCGTGCCGCATGTGCACGTAGGGCTCGCGGTTGGAGACAACAAAAAGACGCCCGTTGTCCAGACGGGTGCGCACATGCACGGCCAGCCGGTCGGCCGTCCACATGGATTCGCCCTTCTCCCGCAGACGGGCTTCCGTTTCGGCCGCGGACCGCGCCTGATGAAGGCTTGCAGCGAAGGGAGCGATTTCCCGCACCAGGGGATGAAAGAGATTCATGTCAGAGATCGTCTGGCGCAATGGGATTCGCCCTGTCCGCAACGCTCGCATCCATTGCGCCGTGCGTGCTATGGGGCCGGCAATACTCCAGCGCACAATCAACAGCGTGAGCAGCACGATGAGAAATGCATAGGCCAGCACGCGCAGGAATGTTTCGCGCCAGATGTGCAGGCTTTCCGCCCGGATAAAACCTGCGTCATGCACAACGGCCAGGCCGCCGATCACTTCCTCGTGCTGGTGCAGGGGCAGAGCGTAGATATGCAGGGAGTCATCACCCACGCGCTGAAACGCGCCCGCGGCATGGTTCCCGGTCAACGCCTCCGTTACCACCACGGGAACTGTAGCTACCTTCGATGCCAGTTCCGGAGTAACCGCCAATAGGACGCCCTTCCGCCCGTAGATAGCGAGTCCGGCGAGATGCTCGCGGTTCCCGTAATGCCGCACGATGCGGTTCAGGTCCTGGATGGAATCTTTCTCCAGGTCGCGCTCCACGTTTCCGGCAAGGCTTTCGCCCAGGACTTCGGCGCGGCGCTCCAGGTCGCGGCGCAGAACACGCTTCTCAGCCAACACCTCGTAATACGATGAGAGCAGCGAGATCAGCGTGATGCCCACGATCAGAGAAACAATAAGCCGGATATTGAGTCGTAGCATATGGCACAAGCCTTCTCATCTGGAGCCCGGCAAGACCCAATCGCACATCATGGAGCGCCTTGGCGGCTTTTCACGCTTGTCAGCATCTTAAGCTGGGAAGGCCAGCACTTCACCGAGAGCTAAGGAACTTACATTTGATGCCCTAATCCCCTG
The DNA here is from genome assembly GCA_041486545.1 of Terriglobia bacterium. Lineage (GTDB taxonomy): Bacteria > Acidobacteriota > Terriglobia > Terriglobales > Acidobacteriaceae > Angelobacter. The sequence goes on along the minus strand of JBGPLR010000015.1, from coordinate 13,535 downwards.
AAGGGCTGCCGTGGTCTTGATGTATTTCACCAGTGGAACTTGCCTGCGAGTCATTGGCAGGCCCCAAGCTCTTGCGCAGAGCATCGAGGAAGCATAGCGTTAGTTGCGTGATCTTTCCCCGCTGTAGTGGAATTCTACTTCACGTTACGTCTCTCCCGGGTGGCCATGGCATAGGCGACATGGGAAAGACTGCTCACGAGTTTGTGGAGTTCCTGTCCGAATCAGGACAGCGAATCTGGCAGGTATTGCCATTGAGTCCGACGGGTTACGGCGATTCGCCTTACCAGTGTTTTTCGGCATTCGCCGGCAATCCTCTTCTTGTTGACTTATGCGCGCTGCGCGAACAGGGCCTTCTCTCGCCGCAAGACCTAAGCAAGGCGCCGGTATTCCCTGAGGAGCATGTCGAGTACGGCCCCGTAATCGAATTCAAACGGGGCCTGCTTCGCAAAGCTGCTCATGCTTTTTTGTCAGACGGTGCCCGGAATGATCGTGCCGCTTACGACCTGTTTTGCCATGACAATGCCAGTTGGCTGGAAGATTATGCCCTCTTCATGGCCTGCAAGGATGTTCAACACGGCTCAGTATGGGTGAATTGGGCGGCGGGAATTCGCCAGAGAAATTCCGCAGCGTTACAGGAATGGCGAGAGAGATTGTCGTCTGAAATAGCCATTCACAAGTTTGCCCAGTTCGAGTTCTTCCGTCAATGGGAGAAGCTAAGAGTTCATTGCGCAGATCATGACGTCAGGATCATGGGCGACGTCCCGATCTACGTCGCCCACGACAGTGCCGATGTATGGGCCCACGCTGAGTTATTTCAATTGAATGATCAGGGAAGATCCACGGCGGTCGGAGGCGTTCCACCCGACTATTTCAGCGCGACCGGTCAGCTTTGGGGCAACCCTCTCTATCGTTGGGAAGTTTCGGCAGCTTGCGGGCACCGCTGGTGGACTGAGCGTTTCCGGGCATCGCTCAAGCTTTTTGATCTTGTGCGACTGGACCACTTCCGAGGGTTCGAAGCCTACTGGGAGGTCCCAGCGGGCGCCGCAACGGCAGAGGAAGGGCAATGGGTAAAGGGGCCGGGAGCCGAGTTCTTCCAGACCGTGAAAAAGCAGCTGAAGACCTTGCCGTTTGTGGCGGAAAACCTGGGCGTAATCACACCGGAGGTGGAAGCGCTTCGCGAAGAATGTGGGTTCCCCGGCACGAGCGTGCTCCAGTTTGCCTTCGGCAACGATCCTCAGGGACCTACATTCCGTCCTCACAATTATTCTCGTGAACTCGTGGCGTACACGGGCGGACACGACAACGATACTACTGTTGGATGGTGGACCAGTTCAGGCGGTGGCGATAGCACGCGGACCGCGGAAGACATCCACAGAGAACACGCCTTCACCCGGAGCTACCTGGGGTTTACCAACGAGCCCATCCATTGGGTGTTTGTTCGCAGTGTGCTGGCGTCGGTGGCCGGCATGGCCGTCATACCTTTGCAGGATGTGCTGGGTCTGGGCAGTGCAGCGAGAATGAATCTGCCGGGCACAGCCAGTGGGAATTGGAGATGGCGCTTCCAGTGGAATGCTTTGAAGAAGGAGATCAGGGAAGAGTTACGAAGGCTAACGCTCCTTTACGAACGCTGAAACCGGCCGGCTGGCGGCCAACACACTGGTCTTCACAGAGGCGAGAGTTCGTCTTCGTCCTTTTCCTTATTTCCACGAACAAACTTCTTCTCCAGGAAACGCTGCGCCAAGCCTCTGCCTCCGATGCCGAAGGCAATCGCCAGGCCGAGCATCAACGCCCCAAACGCAATTCCAAAAGCAATGAGCATGGTCTGCTGCGCCAGGCCCAGTTCTTCAAACGCAATCGAAAGAACAAAGACAATGATGATGCTGCGGACAGCCAGGCCTAAAATCCTTGGTGAAGGCACATTGGCATTGACCGCAGCCAGCAGCGCTGCGCGGGAAAAGAAGCTGGCCGCCAGCAGTCCGAAAAACAAGATAAAGATTGCAACGCATAGCCGCGGAAGGAAAAGAAAGAACCGTGCGACTTGTTCCTGCAGCCCGAGGATTCCGAGTGCGCTGACGCCCAGCAAAATGAAGCCTAGCCAGGCCACCCAGAAGACGAACCGGCTGAGGAGTTCCGTAGCCGTAGGCAGATCGGCCTTGGCGAGAAGTTGCGAGGTGCCGGTTTTTTCTGACAATTTGTCGAACTTGATCCATCCCAGAATGTTGCGCAGGACAACCTTCAAAGCATAAGCGATCAGCCAGCCCAGAAACGCCAGGAACAGCATCACAATGAGCCGCGGAAGGAACTGGGCGAACCCCCTGGCCAACTCGTGCATCGCCTTAGTCAGCTCGTTGATGATCATTTCCTTCATAGTTGCCTCACTCTCTCCATTTGAACATTTCCAGCATGTACGGTTTCTGTCGCTCAAACTCAAGGCATAAGCTTTCAATGCTGTTCTCAACTTCGCCGGCAGAGCTGTTGCCGTTCTCCACCAGAAAGCTGAACACTCTTCCACGGAAAAGGGGCGCCAGGGCCTGGATGATGTGGTCGCGGTTGATGACCGCTTTCTGGTACGCAGCAGCAAATTCGTAGACCGTCCGTACCCACAATGCAGCAGGGTAACGAAACTCTGCTTCTCCCAAATGGGCGATGCGCTGGAGTTCTGCCAGAGTTGGCGGTGCAAGAATGGACCGAAACACCGATTCCAATTCAGCCACTCCGGTGGAGAACATCTCGCGCAGCCGTTCACGATTGACCTGAACCGGCTCCAAACGCACTTTGTCGCCGGCGTCCCCGGCAGTCACCGGCGTGGCCCTGGGCGCGGCACTCCAAAAGCCAAAGTCCGGCTGCAACGAAGAGAAGAGCGTGCCCACGGTTTCACGCAGCGCAGCTACCAGGTCTGCAGGCGATCGCTCAACATGCTCTTTGTCCCCAAGGAAGGACTCGGAGATGCGGCAGCCTCCGGTGATGGCGGCCAGAGCGAAGCGGAGTTGTACGCCGGTCCCGCCGGTACCATCATTCCAGACATTCTGCGCGAGGAATTGACTGCCGAGGCGCCCGGAGAATGCGAACTCCGCCGTGTATGCCTCACGAATGCCCACCCCATACAGAGCGCGGACCATCGGGTACAACAGATTCGATATGAGCAGCCCCTCAAACTTGTGTCTGCGATACGTAGGGGTCACCAGATCGCCGCCGTCGCGATAAATGGGGTTCAAAAGCTTGGCCAGCCACTCAGGGCTTATGTTTGAGGAGTCGGGTGAGATCACCATGCAGGCCTTGGCGCGCAGCAGTTCGGCGGCAGCCAGAATCGTGCGTAACGCAACTCCGCTGGAGGCATTGCCGGCATACTGCGTGCTGATGGAGTGCAGGGTGCGGAGCGCGTAAGGATTGGGGGTGGCGCGCTTGTCATCGATGGAGGCGCCGGTGACCAGATCGGGAGTGCCATCCGTTGATCCCCCATCGGCGCTGATGATTACGGCGCGCTCCCGGGGAAACCAGTGCAGGATCCCGCCCTGAATTGTGTTGACGATGGCCCCGATCGTTTTGGCGTTATTGTATGTGGGCAGGCCGACCAGGATGTCTACTTCACCGACGTTGATCAACTGGCGAAGAAAACCATCCGTGAGAAAGGTCTCTTCTGCCAGGGTTATCTCCGTGCGACGCAGCACCGCGCGCTGTTGTGAAGATGCGTCTTGTGAGATGGTTTTCGTCATCTGCATCCGCTATACGCGCCGCAACCGGAACCAGAAAAACTGGTAAGGCCCCAGAGTCAGCAAATAGGGCACGTCGCCCACACGCGGGAACATATTCTTGCCGGACATCTCGATCAGAATACTTCCTTTGTAGGGCTGCAAATCGAGTTCCACAGCTTGGGCTGTGCTTGAAAGGTTATTCACCACCAGCACCGCCTCATGGTCCAGCCGGCGCACGTAGGCCAGTATTCTGTGATTGGCCGGATGGAGAAACTCAATGGATCCGCGGCCGAACACCTGGGTGGATTTCCGGACCGATATCATGCGTCTCATCCACCAGAGGAGCGAGTGGTCGTATTCTTCCTGAGACAAGACATTCACCGCTGGATACCCATAGACCGGGTTTTGGATCAGAGGGGCATACAAATGCTCAGGATTGGCTTCAGAAAAACCACCGTTCCATCCTCCGCTCCACTGCATCGGGGTCCTAACTCCGTTGCGGTCACCTAAGTTGATGTCATCGCCCATTCCGATCTCATCGCCGTAGTAGATGATAGGAGTACCGGGTAACGACATCAGCATTCCGTTCATCAACTCGATGCGCCTGCGGTCGTTGTCCAGCAACGGAGCAAGCCGCCTCCGGATCCCGAGGTTCAGCCGCATGGTCTTGTTTTCCGCGTAGGTGTCGTACATGTAATCGCGCTCCATGTCCGTGACCATTTCCAGGGTCAATTCGTCATGGTTGCGAAGAAACAGGGACCACTGGCATGAGGCAGGGATTTCCGGGGTCTGCTGAAGAATTTCAGTGATGGGCTTGCGATCTTCCAGTTTGAGGCCCATGAACATCCGGGGCATTAACGGAAAATGAAACGCCATGTGAAATTCATCGCCGTCGCCAAAGTAGGGGCGAAGATCGGCGGGCCACTGATTGGCCTCCGCCAGCAGCATCCGGCCGGGAAAGTTTTCATCGAGCCTGCGGCGCAAGTCCTTCAGGATTGCGTGGGTCTCCGGCAGGTTCTCACAATTTGTGCCTTCCCGTTCCACCAGGTACGGCACCGCGTCAAGACGGAAAGCGTCCACGCCCATTTCCAGCCAGAACTTCATCACATTCCACATCTGCTCCCGGACGGCGGGATGATCGTAGTTGAGATCGGGCTGGTGGCTAAAGAAGCGATGCCAATAAAATGATTGCGAAATTGAATCCCACGCCCAGTTGGATTCTTCTGTGTCAACAAAGATGATGCGGGTGCCCTGGTATCGCGTGTCGGTATCACTCCAGACATACCAATCGCGGCGGGGATTGTGCCTGGAACTCCTGGATTCTTGAAACCACGGATGCTGATCAGATGTGTGATTGAGCACCATCTCTATGATCACCCGGATGCCGCGACCGTGAGCTGACTCCAGAAATTTGCGGAAATCATCCAATGTTCCGTAACTGGAATGGACCGCGTTGTAATCCGCAATGTCGTAGCCATCATCGCGCAGAGGGGAAGGAAAGAATGGCATGAGCCAGATTGCGTTGATTCCCAGTTCCTGGAGGTAATCGAGCTTCTGTTCAAGCCCTTGAAAATCACCGATGCCGTCGGCATTGCTGTCGTGAAAAGTGCGGACATGGACTTGATAAACAATCGCATCCTTGTACCAGAGCACATCCCGGTTTAGAGGCACACGACTTCCTCCTGTTCAGGAACAGAAACTCCCGGCAGAACAGCACAACAGGCAAGTTTATATGAAGTGACAACCATAGACTTCTTAAGATGCGGCTAACACCAGCCAGGTGAACTAAGTAAATCGCGGCGATTGGTCATAGCTGTTTGCCAGCGGAAGTGATTGCGGCCGCGCTATGGCCAATGCCCGCCAGTCAGCCCCAGCACTGCACAAGCCGATGATGCCAGGCGAGGTGGACCGAGCAGGCAGCCGAGTCGCCTGACAGCCATGGTGCGCTTGTCCCCTTTGGACGGTCGGACACAAATCGGCCACACCGGCTTTCTTCATGAAATAGTTCTTTCACGGGACGTCTTTTTGCTAGCAGCAAGACTTTTTTGACTTGCCAACTTCAAGCCTGGATGCGGATCTTTGTAGCACGCTTACGCTGCGTTCACTGACGCTGCCTCACTGCTCGAGGACACACGCGGATTGTGATCTTGCAGGTGGCTGTTGCCTTCGATTGCTCTTGCGGGTTTCTCCGCGTGAGAATTACCAAACTCACCTGATTGTCGTGATCTGGCTCGCGGGGCAAAATTTCTCCACGTTTACAAAAGTCCCATACTGAGCCGGGACTTGCGAACAGATCATTCCCCCTAGGCCCGCAGCGTTCGATACAGGTGCCCGGACTGTAGTGCGGGGCAGCTATGTCCTAACAAAAAAACTGTCGACCAGGAGAAGCCAACATGAGTTCCACCAGTATCTTACGCACAAGAAGCGCCATGTACCGCTTTGCAGTCGTGCTGTTGCTCCATATAGTAGCCATTTCGGCCAGCTCCTGGGGCCAAACGCCGGCCGCCGCATCGACACAGTTTGACATCACCGGCACTATTAAGATAGCCACGCTAGGCGGACCCGGCAGCGGCAACGGTGCAGGCGCGCACCAGGGCGGCTTCATCAGAGTCAACGGACATGTGATTACTGTTCCTTCTGAAACCATTGTCATCCTGCCCGCTAGCGCCCTCACCTGGGAGGAACTCTTTGCATTCGCACCGCCCCCGTATGGCCCAACACAGACAGGCCTTGCCTTGGCCGACATTCCCGCGCCTCTCACCGCATACCAGGCGCACGTTGTGGGTAACCGGGTAAACGGCGTGTACATCGCGGGGCTCATCACCATCTCGCAGGACGCGCTAAACAGCGGCCAGGGTTTCATCAATTTCATTGACTACAACACCGGCGAGATCCGGGTGGGTGGCACGCTTGTTCTGGGCGCGGGCGGAGTCCCAACCAATGTGCTCGATGCAAACGATCCCGGCGCGCGCGTGCAGCTTAACGACCCCTTGAATCCGGCCGTTGGCACGGGACGTTACGGCCGTGCGATATCGCCTGATGTTCGGTTCATGGTGGACCAGGACAATCCGACCATACGGAGCGTCAGCGGATTCCCCATGTGCATTCCGCGCACCGATCCGGCCTCGGCGGCTCCCGACGCACTGTGTCCCCAGACCCAGCGCCCGGCTGCTGTTGCTCCGCAGACCGGCTTTGGGTCAATCATCCAGATGAACAATCCATCGACGCTGCCAGGCGTGCCTCCTGATGCGACCAAACAGGTTCCTTTTGAAGTCGGCGATTTTGTCACCTTTGCCGGGACATTGGTTCACGACGGCGCAAACCCCACGGCTGGGCCGTGGCCGGGAGATGCTGCCACCTACATTTCCGCGCACACCATGGTCAACAACGTGGCCATCTACACCTGGCCGGCAACCGTACCTGCCTATGTGGCAATTGACGTGTCCTTGGTCGGCACCGGCGGCCTCGTGGTCGTAGGCGCCAACGAAGCAGCGGTCAGGACCCGCTTCGAGGGCTTCACCACAGATATCACCCGCGTCGTCCACCTGTATGGCATTGATCTGGATCCGGCCACCGGCAACAGCAGTGATCGCAACTGGGGTACCATCGGCATTGATCCCGGTCCCCTTGTTGGAGCGGCAAAGGGCCGGTGGCGCTTCCGTCCGCCTTGCATTCTGACCACGCCCGATCCAGCGAATTTCAAGGACTGCACCCCGCCGACGGGCAACAGCTTCCTCCCGCCCACGCGCGAAGTGCGTGCCGTAGTGGAAGGCGCGTGGGTCACTGGACAGATCACGACTTACGCCAACGGAATCGTAGCTGGGCAGTATCATGCGCCAATCGGGGCATACCTGTTTCCGGAGAACTTGCCGGGTGCCCCGATCGTGGAGAACAACTTCAATTCCATGCCCTTCCTGGCTCAAGGTGCCTACACTTCCGCAGGCGGGACGTTGGTCGGACAGCTCAATCCCTGGCCGAGTGACGTTGTGCCGGCGCAGTTCTGCGCGCCTGCTGTGGCCAACGCCGGCGGTCCGTATGCGGTCGTCTCGGGCGGCACCGTTGCCCTGACCGGCAGCGCCACCGGAACATTGCCCATCAGTTTCGCCTGGTCGGCGTCCACAGGAAGCTTCTCCAACGCAAGCGTGGCCAATCCGAATTACACGGCTCCCGTGGTTTCCGTGGCGACTCCGGTGACGTTGACGCTCGCGGCCACCAATTGCGGCGGAACTTCGACGTCTACCACTACCGTGAATGTTTCCACCGGCCTGGCTCCAATCGTCAGCCCGATCGCGAACCAGACTATAACCTCCGGAGCGTCCGGTTCCTTTGCCGTTACGGCTTCGGATCCCAATGCTCCGCCGGCTACGCCGCTCACCTTCTCAATTTCGCAGACCGGTACGCCAGCCCTGTTGGCACTTACCATCACCCCGACGGGAGCCACTACGGCGAACGTTACGTACACGGCTCCGGCCGGCGTCACCACGCCAACCAACATTACGGTTACCGTGACGGCGACCAACACCGCCAGCTTGACGTCAGCGCCCGTTTCGCTGCTGGTTACCATCGTTCCGGCGGCTGTGCCGGTGGTCAATCCCGTTGCACCGATCGCGCTGTTCTCGGGGCAAGCCAGCCCAGTCATCGCGATCAGCGGATCTGATCCCAACACACCGCCGTCGTTGCCGCTCACCTTCCAGGTAAGCCAGTCCGGCGCGCCCGCTTTGGTTGGCCTCCTGGTGACTCAGGGTCCCAACCCTCCGGGAACCGGCGCCAACCTGACTTTCGTGGCCCCGATTCTGCCTCCGACGCAGATAACGCCTTCGGTCATAACCCTCACCATTACGGCGAGAGACGCGGCAGGCCGGGTTTCGGCGGCGGTAACCACCACGGTGACCGTGAGTCCGGTTCCAGATCTCATCACTGTGGCGTCGGCAGAATACCGGCAGAACCAGAAGAGGCTTACGATCACCATGAATGATGCCAATCCCAACGTGACTCTGCTGCTGCAGCCGTACCTCACGACCGCGGGCACCACGTATAACCCCGACCCAGCCGCTGGAGGCGTGGGTAACGTGTTCACCAACAACCTGAATGGCACCTACACAATCACTATCGCCGGCGTACCGGCGCCAGCCTGCAATGCGAACGGAACCTTTGCCATTCCGTGTACGTTGACGCCGCTGGACGTCAAATCCAACATGCGAAACGTACCCGGAGACAGCGGGTTCTTTGCCCTTACCCGCATCCGGTAATGGACCTGCCCTGCGGCCGAAGAATAAACGTTCTTCGGCCGCTTTTTTGTCGCATTGGCGCGGTCGTAACGCAAGAGAAAGCGTAGGCACTGTTGTCGTCGAACTCCGCTGTTTCCTTGCCCGCCCTCCGATTCCCCCAGAACGCTCTACAGCGAGATCCCAATGAACGATCAATCTCGGGCCCCCCGGTATTGCTCCGAAATTCGACCTCTCGGTGGAGAAGCTGTCCCCAGTCAGTATTATTCCGCAGCACACTCCGGGAATACTGGTATTGAATCGAGGTCACTACGTGGCTACATTCCATCCAGCGCCACATTCCGGAGTGGAGTAGGTAGTGCCTGTAAGGTGCGGCCGCTTGTTCCCACCGCTGTGGCGGAGGAGGCCCTCATGCAAGACCTACACTACCAAGCTCCCGGAAACCCCAGTTTCGCCTTCCCGCTGCGAGTACAGCGAATCCCAGCTTCAAGAAAGACTTTTGGAAACATACTGCTAGCTGTCTCCCTGGCCTGTTTGGCGCTAGTGCCTGCAGGCTCGCAGGCGCAGGTGCAGACGTATTCGTGCCCTACCGGTTTCGGTCCAGTGGTGGCCGTCCCAGTTCTCCCGGCGACTCTTATGCAATCGCTCAGGACCGTCGCCAATCCAGTCCTTCCCAACGGCCCGCTGGGCATAACGAGACTCGATCTCACGGATTACATTGCCAACCAGCAGGCTGTCATCCAGTTGGGAAAGGCGTTTTTCTGGGAGATGCAGGCGGGCAGTGACAACAAGACGGCGTGCGCCACATGCCACTTCCAAGCCGGCGCGGATACGCGGACCAGGAATCAGATGAATCCCGGCGCCAATGGTTCGTTTGACAGCTTTGCCGGACTTGCCCCGAACTACACCTTCAACGCCAGCGGGAACGACTTCCCATATACAGTGCCCTTGCACTTCGACACGGACAACATTACCGGTTCGCAGGGCGTTCGAATGAGCACGTTCAAGGGCTTCAGCAGGAGCGGAGTTGAGCAAACCGCGCTTGTTGCCGACCCGGTGTTCAACGTGAGCGGCGTGAACGTGCGGCAAGTGACGGGTAAAAATGCCCCCACCACGATCAACGCCGTATTCAACCACCGCCAATTTTGGAACGGACGCGCCCAGCCCGAATTCAACGGCGTGAATCCCTTCGGGAACCGCGACGCCAGCGCCCGAGTCTGGATAGTAGGCAGCTCCGGGACCCCGGCACAAGTTGACATACATATTCAGAACGCGGCCCTTGCATCGCAGGCTGTGGGCCCGGCACTTAACCCGGTGGAGATGTCGGCCAGCGGGCGCTCTTTCCCCGATGTAGGCCACAAGTTGCTCCTCATCAAGCCGCTTGGGCTGCAGAAAGTGGACCCCACGGACAGTGTGCTGGGCAGTTTGGCTGATACCGCCGCAGGGAAAGGGTTAACCACCACCTACAGTGCGTTGATCCAGGCCGGCTTCCAGCCGAAGTGGTGGAACTCCAAGAAGAGCGTGTCGATCAACGGCAAGTCGTACTCCATGATGGAAGCGAACATGTCCCTGTTCTGGGGGCTGGCCATCATGTTCTACGAGGCAAGCCTGGTATCGGACAACAGCCCGATGGACCAGTATTTACTCACCAGGGTGTTCAGCACGACCGCATTCGATCCAGTCACCGGCGTGCCCACGCTGCTATCAGACAACCCTGCGCTTCTGGACCAGGCGGTAAACCGGCTTGCGGCTGACGGCATCAGCGTCACGCGCGCCGACATTCTGAACGGCCTTGCCCTCTTCGAACGCCCGGTGTCGCCGCCGCCTTCGTATCCGGTTCCATCCGGCTTCGGAGTGGGTTGCATCGGGTGTCACGTGGGGGCTGAGACCACCAGCGCTTCCATTCGGAACCTGACGGGTCCTGGGGTGGAGGCGGGGGATGTCGCACTCAAGAACGCCGGCTTCGACCTGAGGATGGAGCGCATGTTCATGAAAGCGGATTGGACTCCACCCGGGCCCGTGACTCCCGTGCCGCTTGGCACCGACAAAATCACCTTCGATCCGAGCACGTACGCAGTGAACGTGATCGATGAGATCATTCCCTTCCCGGGCGGGTTCTCAACACCGCTTTCGCCGCCGCTTCCGTTGCCGGTGGCCACTTATGATGCCGGCTGGTACAACCTCGGAGTCCGCCCAACCGCGGACGATCCCGGCGTGGGTGGGCTTGATCCCTTCAGCAGCCCGCTTTCGTGGACCGAGTTGTTCAAGGCGACAGCGTCAGGCGTGGTCAAGGTTCCAGGGAACGGACTCGGTTGCGTAAACCTGGGCACCGTCATTTTTCCAAACACTCTGTTAAATCCGCAGGGGTTCCCATTGCTCTCAGGACCGCTGATTTCGACGGAGGCTTCAGATGTCGCTGGCACCTTCAAGGTGCCAACCCTGCGTAACGTGGAATTCACCGGGCCCTATTTCCACAACGGGGGCAAAGCCACACTAACGCAAGTAATCGAGTTCTATGACAACGCCGGGGACTTCGATAGAACCACAAATTCAACCAAAGCCCCAGCCATAGTGCCCCTCCAGTTAGATGGGGGTAAGAAAAAAGCCCTGGCGGCTTTCCTGCTGGCGTTAACGGATGACCGTGTGCGCCTGCAGCAGGCGCCGTTCGACCATCCGGAATTGTTGGTTCCCAACGGAGACAATCCAGCGGGCACGGACAGCATAGTGGATATCCCAGCGACCGGCGCTGCAGGCTCGTCGACGTCACTTCAGCGTTTTCTGGGCTTGAATCCATTGGCCCAGTGAGGAAAGAAGAATTGTGCTCATCTTTATTTGTTGGTTAGTACGAAAGCAAGAACGGGAACCAAAAAAATAATTAATAAACAGAGGGAGTGGGGGAGGTTATGAGCAAAGTAGAGATAAGCAAACTAAGCCGGCGTCAATTGATCAAATTAGGCCTGCTGTCCGGGGCGGCCATATTTGGGCCCAGGCTTACATGGGCCCAGCAATGCTCGGGTTTCATCGATCAGACGCCACAGGACATCGAACTGGTGACGGGTCTCTCGCCGATTGAAGTCTTCCCCACGAGTCCCTTCATCCTGAACCCGTTCTCTGACCCGCTTCCTATTCCTGAAGCGATGTTGCCGGGGTATCGGCAGCCTGATGGCACTCTGACGCCGAACGCATCGGATGCATGGATGGTGCGAACTTCGGCATTCGGAAGCAATCGCGTGCTTCCGCCCAGCCCGCTGCAGGGCCGCCAGGACGCAATGGGAGCTCGGGCCCGCACAGCCGGAGTACCCGGTCCCGCTGTTCCTGACGCAGGGACGCACCAGCTCTGGACCGACGGGAGCGGAGTGTCGGGGACCAGCAAAGGCATCAATGTGCCCGGCTTCCCGTTGCCCAATCCAAATCAGTACCACATCAGGCTGCAGGTGGGAACGCACGACTTCACAACATCAAAGGTGGCGCCCATCACTTCCGGCGGCGCAGTCGCGCTATTGCCTCCCGGAGCAAGCGACCAGGGAGGGGGCATTGTCTCTGCCGGCTTCGACCCGATCTGGGGGCCCACTTACAGACTCCCTTCCAGCACCATCTACGGATTCAACGGAACGTTCCCGGGGCCCCGGATCAACGCTATGTACAACCGCCCCAACCTGGTCCGCTTTGAGAACGACCTGGACTTGAACCCCCTGTGCCGCAACCGCCAGGATTTTGGCGCGCCGGACTGGGCGTTCCTGACTCACCTGCACAACGGCCACACAGCGCCGGAGAGCGACGGCCAACCGCACCACTTGACGGACAATAAGGGCGGATACATACCTTCGCAGTGGGTAGACAACCTCTATCTCAACTACGCCGCGGGCAACGACCCCGCAGAAAAACAGTCTTTCTTCTGGTTCCACGACCACCGCATGCACCACACCGGAGCCAACGTCTACAAAGGAATGGTCGGTCTCTATCCCATCTACGATCCGGTCCTGGATCCAGGCGACGAGACCAACACCAAGGGCCTCCGGCTTCCCGGCCGCAAGCGGATTGACCCGAGGGACCCTACGGGGCAGACCTTCAACGTTGATTACGACATTCCCATGGCCTTGTACGATTGCTGTCTCGATGATGGGATCACACAGCACCAGGACTTCCACAACGGCACGGGTGAGCTTCACCCGGAGTGGTGGGGCAAGACCTATCACCGGCACTTCCCCAACCACGGCTTTGTGGGAGACGTCTTCACCATCAACGGAACGGCATTCCCGGTGCTCAATGTCTACCGCCGGAAGTATCGGTTCCGTTTCCTGGACGCCTCGGTGTCGCGCATTTATGAACTCATGCTCATGCGTGGTACACCCACGGCGGCCCCCGGCATCCAGGGGCAGTACCAGATCCCGAATGGCCAGCAGTGTCACCAGTTTACTCAGATCGCTTCTGAGGGCGGGCTGCTGCCGAAGCCGATTACGCGGGATTCCTTCCAGCTCTGGCCGGCCAAGCGGAGAGAAGTGGTGGTTGACTTCACCAAGTATATGGACGGGACTCCGACCACACCGGGAGATGTGATCTACCTGGTCGATGTGCTGGATATGCCCGACGGACGCAAACCGAACTTCAACGTGCCGGG
>JBGPLR010000014.1:0-16898 GCA_041486545.1 Terriglobia bacterium | reverse complement strand
TGGGCGCCGCCGGCCGGCGTCACCAAATACCGGTTGAAGCATTTCAACGGCAAGCAAATCGTTGACGACCTGGGTTGGAACGCGCAGACGCAGACTTCAACTTTCGCGCAAACCAGCTTCAATCCGTTCTGGTCATCCCCGGCCACGCGCCAGCAGCCGGCGGTGGGAGCCAGCAGCATCACAGTAACGCTGGATGATCTCACCGGCGCAGCCCTTAGCGCGACGGGCGAAAACTTCGCACTCAAGGCGGTAACCACTTCAGGCACGGCTGATACCACGCCGCCAACAACTTCCATTACGGCGCCGGCGAATGCGGCCACCGTATCGGGGACGGTAACGGTATCAGCGACAGCGGCGGACAACGTGGGCGTGCTGGGTGTTCAGTTCCTTTTGGACGGAGCAAGCCTGGGCGCGGAGGACACCACCTCGCCTTACAGCGTGACCTGGAATACGACCACCGCCACGCCGGGCGCACACACGCTGACGGCGAGGGCCCGCGACGCCGCGGGAAACACCGGATCGTCGTCGGTGACGGTCACCGTAAACAACCCAGACACCACGCCGCCGACGGTATCCATCTCTGGTCCGGCCAGCGGCGCTACGGTTTCTGGGTCCGTCACCATCTCCGCGACCGCATCGGACAACGTTGGCGTGGCCGGCGTTCAGTTCCAGTTGGATAGCGTGAACCTGGGCGCGGAAGACACGGCTGGACCCTACAGCACAGTCTGGGACACCACCAAAACTACCAACGGCACGCACACGCTGGGCGCGATTGCGCGGGACGCGGCCGGCAACAAGACCACCGCCACACTCAGCGTGACGGTCGCCAACAGCCTGACTCCGCCGGGAACCGCCGGAGGAGTGGGCGTGGACGTGAACACCAAGTATTCGGTGGAGTTGAAAGAACTGGCTTCGCTAGTGTCCTGCCCGACCTGCTGGTTCGCAAGCGCCAATGATTTGATGGCCGGCCAAACGCTGGAAATCCGCGTGCGTCCGGCAACCAATCCACAAATCGCTGACCAAGTCATCCTGAAGCAAGGCACGGTGGATGGAACGGTAGCCAGTGTGGGCACCAACCATTTCGTGCTGACGCCGGCGGCAGGAAACCTGTGGCCGGCATCGGTCGCGGTAGTCACCAGCAGCACGGTGACCCAGTTCGTGGGCTTTGCCTCTTCCAGCGGACCTATCACGGCGGGCCAAAAAGTTTCCGTGCGCGGATTGTTATTCAAGTCAACTCCCAGCGGAGTGCAATTGATCGCGGGCGCGGTGGAACTGAGGCCGTAAAGCACATTGCGAGTCGGTGCATTGCACAGCGTTGGACTGCTGTGCGTTGAACCAAAGATCGTTGAACCAAAGATCGTCACATTGTCGATCAAGATCAAAAGGGGTGTACAGATGGGAAGCACGATGAAGTGGATTTCAGGCGCAAGTTTACTGGGAATGACGCTTATTCTCGGCGGGTGCGGTTCAACGGGCTCCAATTCTTCAACGACGACACCGCCGCCGACGCCTACGCCCGGCGCCTCCAACCTGACCGTCTTCATGAAAGACGCAGCCGCGGACAACGTCCTGGCATTCAAAGTTGACGTGACCACGGTCAGCGTTACGGATTCCACGGGAAAGAGCACCACGCTTTCCACAACGCCTATGACCCTTGAAATGCGCCACCTGGAACTGGCGCCAACGCTGATGGTGGAGGTGGGAAACCTGGCGCCGGGCGCCTACAGCAGCGTGAACCTCACACTTGCCAACCCCGGACTGGTGGTGAATTCCGCGGGCACACCCACGCAGGTGAGCAATCCGCAATTGACCAGCACCTCGGTTTCCATCCCGCTGAGCAATGTTTCCCTTCCCTCGGGCGGAACGCAGGGGCTGGCGCTGGATTTCAGCCTGCAAAAATCCATCAGTCAGAATGCTGCCGGAGGCTGGGTGATCACGCCGAGCATCACCGGGGCCGCTGTTTCTCCGGGTTCCCCCGGCTTGCAAATGGTGGACACAGTAGGAAAGATCTCCTCTTTGCCGGGAAGCCCTGCCAATTCGTTTGATTTCCAGGCCAACAATGCATCCGGCACCGTGCGCATCATGACCGATGCCACCACGGTATTCGACGCCAGCATCAGCAAGTTTTCAGCCTTGACTACAGGGGAGTTTGTGGAAGTAGAAGGTGTTCTGCAAAATGATGGCACGTTCCTGGCAAAATACATTGAGCTGAGCGCATCCAATCAGTTGCTCAGGCTGGGCGGGGTTGTCTCCGCGGTACAGACGGACACAGCGGGCAATCCAACTTCCATCAACTTGGTGGTACAGAACTAGTGGTGAGCATGAAGCGCACAGCAGTAACATTCGTGATTCTATTTGCCGCCTTGGCGGCCAGCGGCCAGGCGTGGCAATCCATTGCACCCACCGGCTCTCCGCTACCGTACTACACGGTATGGACCAAGTCGGTTTACGACTACCAGCACAAGACGCTCCTGCTCACGCTGGACGATCCCGGGCACGGCTCAGGAATTTACGCTGATGCGGTGTGGGGTTTTAATCCCACCAACGGCGCGTGGACCGAGTTGTGGGTGAGCGACGCACCCGCTTCGCTTTGCCCCGGAGACACGGCCACTCGTCCGAATCATCGCCACACCTACAACCAGATTACCTGGGACACCTTCCGCAATGTGATGAATGTGACGTCCGGCTCGTGCCAGGGCGCGCTGGGCTATGACTGGTACTCGTTTACTCATGCCGGAACTGCGAATTCCGGCTCCTGGACAGCGGCAGCGGGGACTACTCCGAATCCCACAAACCGGCAAGAAGGCGCGATGGTCTACATGGCGAATGTAGACCGCGTATTGCTCTATGGAGGATTCGCGGGCGCTAATGCGAGCACGTCTGACGACACGTGGGAATACAATCCGGCCACCAACACGTGGACGCAGATCTGTACTGGCTGCGCACCCGGCGCGCGTCACGCGCACATCCTGGTGTATGACGACACCACGGGCAAGGTTATCCTTTACGGGGGGCAGCGCAGTTTCGGCGGCGCCAATATTGCGCAGACATTCATATACGATCCAACCAAGCCCGCGGCAAGCCGCTGGACGGCCGCCAGCCCAACGGTTGAAGCGCCTGCTTCCGCTTACACCTGCCATGGTTATGACAAGCAGCGCGGCCGCGTCCTGATCTATCCGTCAGTGGGCCACGTGTTCTCGTACACGATCGCTTCCAACACCTGGACTGATCTGGGCATCGCGGGCGGGCCCAATCCCGATCCGGGCGCCGGCGACGGTACGGCCGACACATACTGCGGCTACGATTTTGATCACGACTACTTTGTGTTCTTTGCTTATCCCGGCCTGGGAGGCGGTCCGCCGCTGACCTCGGGCATCAACTTTGGACATCCTACGAACTCTCCTCCGGACACGACGCCGCCTACGGTATCCATGACCGCGCCGGCCAACGCATCAAGTGTTTCAGGATCGGTGACAGTTTCCGCAAACGCGGCCGACAACGTGGGCGTGGCGGGTGTGCAGTTCCAGGTGGATGGAGTCAACCTGGGCGCCGAAGATCCCTCGTCACCCTACAGCATTTCCTGGAACACCACCACCGCAACCAACGCGCCCCACACTCTGACTGCAATAGCGCGGGATGCAGCGGGCAACAAGACAACTTCAGCCGCGGTTTCAGTCACAGTCAACAACGTGGCGCCTCCGCCGGACACAACGCCGCCTGCCGTCTCCGTCACGGCCCCGGCCAATGCTGCAACGGTTTCAGGATCGGTGACAGTCTCAGCGACGGCGTCTGACAACGTCGGCGTGGTGGGAGTCCAGTTTCAGTTGGATGGCGCTGCCCTGGGTGCGGAAGACTTAGCGTCGCCTTACAGCGTTGCCTGGGACACGACCAAGACCGCCAACGGGACGCACACGGTGAGCGCGGTGGCGCGCGATGCGGCCGGCAACAAAGCGACTTCATCGGTCACGGTCACGGTGGCCAACACCACAACGCCTCCCGGCTCAGCCGCCGGAGTGGGCGTGGACGTGAACACCAAGTACGTGGTGGAACTCAAGGAACTAGCACCGCTGGTAGCGTGCGCGAGCTGCTGGTTTGCCACCGCTAACGATTTGATCGCAGGACAGACGCTGGAAATTCGCGTGCGCCCTGCGACCAATCCGGCCATCGCTGACCAGGTGATTCTCAAACAAGGCACGTTGGATGGCACGGTCAGCAGCGTCGGCACCAACCAATTTGTGGTGACGCCGGCTGCGGGAAATCTGTGGCCCGCGTCAGTAACGGTAACCACCGGCTCGGTGACCATCTTCACCGGATTTGCCGGCACCACCGGCCCGGTACAGGCCGGGCAGAAGGTTTCTGTCCGTGGACTGCTGTTCAAGTCCACGCCCAGCGGAGTTCAGCTCGTCGCCAGCGGTGTAGAACTGCGGCCATAAAAGCAATTCAACAAGCGTCAATCACGGTTGAGAACCTGGAGTTGTAAGTTGTCCACAAAAAGAAATCTGCGCTGGTTCCTGGCCATGCTCACCCTGGCGGTTGTGTCGCAAGCAGCCAGCGCGACCACGCGCCAGGTGGGACCGGGGAAAACGTTTGCCACGCCTTGCGCCGCCATCGCCGCCTCGGTGGCGGGTGACATCATTGAGATTGATTCCAGCGTGACGTACGTGGGCGACGTATGCGCCTGGAGCACGCCCAGTCTCACCATCCGCGGCGTGGGCGGACAGCGCGCGCACATTGACGCCGGCGGACAAAATTCCCAGGGCAAAGGCATTTGGGTGATTTCCGGCGCCAATACCACCATAGAAAACATCGAGCTCAGCGGCGCAACCGTGGTGGACCAGAACGGCGCAGGCATCCGCCAGCAAGCCGACAACCTGACGGTCCGCAACTGCTATTTTCACGACAACGAAGACGGCATCCTCACGGACGCGTCGCCCACGAGCACCATTATCATTGAGTTTTCAGAGTTTGCGTTCAATGGCTTTGGCGACGGGCAGAGTCACAACCTTTACATCGGAAACATTGGGACGCTGATCTTCCGCTACAACTATTCGCACCACGCCAAGATTGGGCACCTGCTGAAGACGCGCGCGGCCCAGAACTTTATTCTCTACAATCGCCTGAGTGACGAAGCCACCGGCACGTCCAGCTACCAGATTGATATTCCGAACGGCGGGCTCTCTTACATCATCGGCAACGTGATTGAACAAGGTCCGCTGAACGACAACTCCACGCTGGTGGCGTATTTGGAAGAAGGCGCCAATCCCGGGAACCCCAGCAATCAAATGTTCGTGATCAACAATACGTTCGCCAATGACGCTGCCAGCGGGACTTTCATTTCGCCCGCCGTGGCAGCCGCTCCGGTGGTGATCAAGAACAATATTTTCTTCGGTCCGGGAACGCTGACCAATCAGGCCTCCGCCATCAAAGCCAACAACTTTGCCGGCAACCCGAACTTTGTGAATGCCGCCGGATATGATTACCACCTGCTCACGGGATCCCCGGCCATCAACGCCGGTGTGGACCCGGGAGCAGACGGCGCGAACTCGCTGGTTCCAGTGTTTCAGTATGTGCATCCGGCGTGCGCCGAAGGGCGCGTGGCCCAAGGCGCGATTGACATTGGCGCGTATGAGTTTGGCGGCGGTACGGGCATTGCTCCGCCCAACGGGACTTGCAGCACGGCCACGGGGCCGCTGGTGTCATTGTCCGCGGCAAGCCTGGCTTTTTCCGCCCAGCTCCTGAATACCGCGAGCGCGTCCAAGAGCTTCTCCATCACCAATAACGGAAACGCGACGCTGAGCATTGCGAGCGTCGCAGCTACCGGCGATTTCTCGCAAACCAATAATTGCGTTTCTGTTGCGGCAGGATCGAGTTGCACCGTGAACGTCACGTTCAGGCCGACAGCCGCCGGGTCGCGCACCGGGTCCGTGACGATCACCGACAACGCCGCAGGAAGCCCGCATTCGGTGAGTCTCTCCGGCACCGGCACGACCACGGCTCCGCCTCCGGACTTTTCTCTTTCCGCAGCGTCGGCTTCGAGCACCGTCACCGCCGGACAGCCGGCCACCTACAGCCTTACGATTGCCGCCAGTGGTGGTTTCAATCAGCCAATCGCGCTGTCTTGCTCGGGCGCGCCCACCGGAAGCAATTGCAGCCTGTCGCCAACGTCCATCAATCCCAATGGCGCAACGGCGACTGCGAACGTTACTGTGGCCACCACGGCGCGCGCGGCGACAGCGTTCCGTATCAAGGATTTTCCCCGCAACTTTTTTCCCGACAAGCTGCCGGCAGCGCCTTTGTGGTTGCCCGCATTGCTGGGAATCGCCGCGATTCTTGCTCTTGCGGGCAAGAGCAAACAACGGCTTGCATTCGCGGCGCCTGCCTTTGCGCTCTTCTTGTTCGCGGTGGGTTGCGGATCAACTTCCAGCAACACAGTGTCGGCTGGCGCTCAGGGCACGCCGGCGGGCACTTACACGATTACCATCACCGGTACGGCCGGGGCCCAGAGCCACAACATGACGGTGACCATGGTAGTGAAATAACACCCAAAAACGCATGGACACGCGTGTTCATCGCTGACGCGATGAACGCCTGCTCATTCGCTGCGCTCACCCAAGACTAAAGTCTTGGGCTGAGGCCGCTTTCCTTTTTCCCCGCGATGCACTACGCTTCCATTCCTGGCGGTCTGAGCTCGAAGGCCCTGCTCTGGCGTCTTTTCTCGGGAAAGCTGGCTGAAATGCGATGAACATCCTCAAGCCGGTATGTGATTATCTGGTTGCAGGCGGTGTTCCCACGCAATGCGACGTGATCTTGGTGCTTGCCGGCAGGCCGGAGAGAAAACCGTACGGGCTGCAGCTTTTCCGGCTGGGGCTGGCGCCGCGACTGGTTTTCAGCGTAGGCCGGTTTGAAGTCCGCCAGACGGCCGCGGCGTTCGAACTTCCTGAACTGATCAGCATGCGTGACGCAACGCAGCCTTCGCAGCGGCATTTCTGGGTGGACTTCACCCAAGCGAGCCGCGAAGTCCATCTGGCAGGCCTCAATCGGCACAACACGTTCTGGGAATTGTCTGGTATTGCCGCCTACCTGGGGCCCGCGCGGCCGCGCAGCATCGCGCTGGTGAGTACTTCAATCCACTTTCGGCGAATACGATTCTGCTGCAGCCGAATTCCGTTCTTCCAGGAGAGGACCGTTCATTTTCTGGCGGTGCCGGAAGAGAGCAGCTCATTCCAGCGCGACCGGTGGTGGAAGACGGCGGACCACTGGTCTTATGTAGCGCAAGAATATGTCAAGCTGGCGGGATACCATCTGATCTACTGAATGGGCAGCCGCGAATTTCAGAGCGCTGGTTTGGACAACTCGACCATCGTCCAACCGCACACGTTGCAGAAAAGCCTTGCCATTGCATCCCCTATGGCAATGGCAAGGCGCTCAGAACAAACTAACTCGACAGTCGTTACTAACAATCACGTAACCGACAATCAGGGTGTAACAACAAAGATGTCGTCGAATTGCATGTGCTGGTTGCTCACATCCAGAGCGACGGCGCCGCTGGTCAGGTTCGAGTCGGTGGCCTGGATGATGGTAGCGCCATCGTAGACCACCGAGATAGACGATCCGCTGAAGCTCAGCTTCAGGCTGTGGAACACATTGGGATCCATGTTGGCCACGGTAAATGATCCGAGCGCGGTCAGACCGGGCGAGTCAATGGACCATCCGCCGGTGCGATACAGGACGATGGTCTTGGATCCCGGCAAGATCCATGCTTCGTAACCGGCGCCGGTGGCGGTGTTCACGCGCCCGCGCAGGCCGCCGGGATAGTTGTTGACGGAGAACACGTTGAATCGCGCCTCCACGGTGTAGTCGGTCCAGGCGTTGCTGCCAGCATAGAGCTGGGTGTGGCCGCCGCCGTTGTAGTCGGCAATGTCGGTAGCTGCCGTCCAGTTACCGAACAGGCCGAGCGGAGAGATGGTCCAATTGTTCAGCGACGCAAGGTTGAAGGAATCCTGGAACAGGATCGAAGACGGATTCACGTAGGTGTATCCGGCCGCCATGGTTGTGCTGCCGGTGGCCGGGTTGGAAACAACCACGTCCGCGCTCCCAGCGGCGCCCGCTGGAACCGTGACGGTGATCATGCTGCCGTCGGCCAAGCCGGACAGGACGGAAGCAGCATGGCCCTGGATGGTTACGCTGGTATTCACGCTCAAACTGCTGCCGTAAATATCCATGCGGTCGCCGCCCGCGGCGCTGCCGTGGGTCGGGCTAAGGCGCGTGATGCTGGGGGCGTTGATGGTCACGTTCACGCTGGACGTGGCACTCAATCCGCTGTTCGACGCGGTGATGGTGGCGTTGCCGCTGGCAACGGCTGTCACCAGCCCAGTGGAACTCACGGTGGCTGCCGCGGTATTGCTGGAGCTGTAAGTTGATCCCGGGCTGCTGGTGACGTTCTGCGTGGACCCGTCAGACATGTTAGCGGTGAGAGTGAGCTGCTGCGTGGCTCCAGCGGAACTCAGAGCACTGCTGGTGGGCGACACGGTCACGCTGGTGGCAAACGGTCCGGAAGCAATGGTCCCGGTGACCAGCGCGTCTTCAAACTGAATATGCTGGTTGGATACGTCAAAAGCGACCACGCCGGTCAGGTTGGTGGAATCCACGGCGCTCATGACCAGCGTCCCGTCCCAGAAAACCTGGATAGTGCTTCCCTGGAAGCTGAGCCGCAGAGTATGGAACGACGTGGCGTCGTACGTGAGTGAAGCTGAGGCCAAGGTGGCGAGGCCTGCCGAGTCAATGTTCCAGCCGCCGGTGCGGAACAGGCGGATGGCGTTAGTCCCGGGATACAACCAGATGGCGTATCCAACTCCGTTTGCGGGATTGATGCGTCCGCGAATGCCCCCGGGGAAATTCTGCAGGCTGAACAAGCGGACTTTGGCTTCAAAAACGTAATTGTTCCAGTTGGAACTGCCGGAGTACTGCTGGGTGTGGCCGATGCCGGAGAAGTCGAAGGCCCCGCCCACGCGCGTCCAGCCACTGGCCAGCCCGAGAGGCGAAGCAGTCCAGGTGGCGCTGCTGTCTCCGTTGAAGCTGTCCTGCAGCAGAATGGATGCCGGGTCAAGATAGCTGTAAGCACTGGCGAGTGATGCGGCGCCAAAGGAGCTGGTAACGGCTACGGTCGCGTTGGCGCCGATGGCGCCGGGCGGCACCGTGGCTGAGAGCCGGGTGCTGTCAATCAAGGTAACGCTGCCGGCCGACACGCCGCCGATGGTAACTTGTGTACCCGAGGTGAACGAAGTTCCGTGAATGTTGATGATGTTACCGCCGGTGCTGGGACCGGACGACGGGCTGACGCGGCTGATCGCCGGCGGACCAATAAAGGTAAAGCCTGACTTCAACGTGCCTGAGCCGTTGGCCGTGGTCACGGACACATCAACCGGGCCTTGCGCTCCAGCGGGAGTATTGGCGATGAGAGTTGAGCTGTTGACGAAGCTGACGGCGGTGGCGTTGGCCCCGCCGATGGTCACCGTTGATCCAGCGGTGAAACTTGCGCCGGAGATGGTGACGCTGGTCCCACCCGCGATGGCGCCGGCGTTGGGCGTGATGGAAACAACGGTGGGGGGAGCGGGAGGCGGCGCCAAGGCGGTGACCAGGCCGTTGCTGAAGCCGGCGACGGTTTGCCATTGCCCTTCCGTGTCGCCACTGAACACCAGAACTTGCGTGGGAACCAGAACGCCATCAGGATCGGCGGCCTTTCCGGTAAAGGTGTAAGTAATGTTCGTCCCGTTAAAGGTTGCCTGGCTCAGCGTGGACTTGGTGCGCGCGTAAATGTATTGCGACATGTCCTGCATGAACACCTGGCGGGCTTTCTGCTGGTTCAGCCATGCCGAAACGTCAGTGATGATCTGCTTGCGCGCCGTATCCTGGCAATTGGAGTAGGCGTCGTCATGGGTAAACACTTCCACCGGCGCCATGCTGGTGAAAAGCCGCCATGTATACCATTCATATTTGCCGGTGCTGAATCCGGCGCCGTTGCCCACACCGTCACACCAGCCGATGTCGGGATCAACGCCGGCAAGGTTGTGATCGAGCGCGCGTGAGCCCACAAGAAAGAACTTCTGTGAGGGCAGGCCCGCGCGGCTGCCGATGGTCAAGTCGTCGGCAAAGAAGAATGAGTACGATTCGTCGGACGCAAAATCATTGGCCGGCTTGGGAGGCAGTTGGTATTTCCAGTAGGGGAATACTTTGAGTCTCTCGGTCTGATAGCCGGCCTGCGTGGGGTCTGTGGTGTACACAAAACCCGGAAGGTCAGTGGTGCCGACGTAGCGGAACCCGAAGGTGTTCCAGAAATCGTAGCCCACATTGTTGGAGATGTCATAGAAGTGGCCGAGCACCCATTTGGAGAGAGAAGGAATGGTGTCATTCCCTCCGTTGCCCTGCACCCACTGCTGGATTGCAGTGACGTTGGCCTGCCACTGGGAGTCCGTCAACGGCCCCGGCGGAGTGTTGGGGCCGCCGAAAAACAGATCGCCGTAAGTCTCACTCTGGAATCCGTGGGGGCTGAGCTGAATCTTTCCCGCCTTCATGTCCTGGATGATGGCAGCGCGGCCGGGATCGCCCGGCGGCAAGAAGTTCAGATAGACAGAGCCGGTCACTTTCCAGGGGCCGCCAGTGCCGTCAGCAGCGACGTTGCCGGTGAGCGTGGGATTGTACATTTCCTTGATGCGCGTGGGCCAGTCCGTATCCACGTTGTGGTCCATGCGCAGGGCCCAGAAGCGAGGATAGCCGCGGAGCGCAAACGGTTTGCGAGCGGCCCACACCAGGCTGCGCCAAAAAATATCGTCCACGCCCATGAGGAAGCCGAAGCGGTCGGCCTGAAGGTAATCCAGAGTGCCGAAGTTCACCGCGCGTCCTGAACCAAAAGTGGTGACGGTGACCAGAGGATCGGCGCCAAGCTTGGCGATGACAGTACCAGTCGCATTCTGAAGCACGGTTGCGGTAGCGGTATTCAGGACGTTGTTCTGGTCAACATGAAAGTTGTAAACAAAGTCGCCCGCGAACTCCAGCGGGGATTTCCACTGTAATCCTGCGATGTAGTGGGGCGTCGCTCCGCCCGGGGCCAGAGCAGCGGGCACGGTAATGGAGGTACTGGCGGCGCCCAGCGTGGAACCCGTGGCGCCAAAAATCGTCTGAATATGGGTGTTGACGCCGATGGTTGACGCTGAATCCAAGTTAACAAAGCCGGTCCCGCCCTGCACGGCGGTAACGATGGCATTCTGCCAGGTCGCGGACAGCGAGAGCCCGCGGTGTCCGGCGATGATCAACTGGCGGCTGTTCAGATCAGCCGGAGGGGTTGCCGAGGAGACATCAAACACCTGATAGGGAACCTGGAAATTCTGCAGGTAGCGTTCCGCGTAGCGCTGATATTCCCCGGGAGTGGTTTGGCTGGTGTTGTAAGCAGTTGTATTCGTGGAATTGACCAGCACAGCAACCGTTAGATTGCGGTTTTGGGCCACCGCGGGGGCCGCGACGGCAATCAGGCATATCAAGATTGTCAGACAGATAATTCGCGAACGCATTTTACTTTCCTCCTCCGGGGTGAAACTCACCTTGCCGACCTGACGCGAAACCTGGGCTGTCTTCATGCTTACCATCCATCCTCCGGTTGCCGACTCCAACCCACACTACGTCCTGGGGCTGTGTTGATGCTGTAGGTGCAAGCGTGATGCCGAACGCCGGGCCACGGAATCGCGGAAAGGGCAGGCACTGGCCGCGCGGTTATCTTTATGTCAGCAAACGACTTGGGGATAGAAATGCATGCGGTTGCAGATCGCTATGGAACACTCACTGGCCGCACGGGGAAACTACGGTGAAACCGATTGCATATTCGAGTGGGCGAATTTCATATCGTGCCAACAAATTGCCGGGACTATGACGGTAAGGCGTGACGTGTCTTTTCCATGTAAGCGCCAACTGGCGACTGCCCCCGGGCTGTCATGCGACTTGTTATCGCGGTCGGTACCGGAGGCCATGTCATCTGCGCGCTTCCTGATACCATGCTGGAGAGATTTCCGCGAAGCCCATTAAACGAGATGCCAACAGAAAAACAAGTCGCGATGAACAGAGTCCTGGTCACCGGAGCAGCAGGCTTCATTGGTTTCCACGTCTGCCAGCGTCTCCTGCAGATGGGCCACCGGGTGCTGGGAATTGATAATCTCAATTCTTTCTACAATGAAGGCCTGAAAGACGCCCGCGTGGCGCTTCTTGGCCAGCACCAGGATTTTCAATTCGAGCGGGGAGACATCAGCGACCTGGGATGGGTCCAGGAACTCTTCCGCCAGGAATTTGGCCCTGTGGTGCACCTGGCAGCGCAGGCAGGCGTGCGCTACTCCCTGGAAAATCCGCACCTCTATGTGCAGAGCAACGTTGTGGGATTCGTGAACCTGCTGGAGGAAGCCTACAAGAAGCAAGTCCCCCATTTTGTTTTTGCGTCGTCGAGTTCGGTCTATGGAGCCAACAAGAAAATTCCCTTTTCAGAACGAGACAACGTTGACCATCCGGTGAGCCTGTATGCCGCCACCAAGAAGAGCGATGAACTGATCGCGCATGCTTACGCGCATCTTTACGGCCTGCCGCTGACCGGCCTGCGGTTTTTTACCGTGTACGGGCCGTGGGGCCGGCCGGACATGGCGCTGTTTAAATTTTGTAAAGCCATCATCGAGGGCAAGCCGATTGACGTGTTCAACCACGGCAAGATGCTGCGCGATTTCACCTACGTTGACGACGTAGTGGAAGGCGTGGTCCGCACCATGGCCAAGCCGCCGGGGCCCGACGCCTCGCACACGGCGAATGACGAAGTCTCGCCGCGCTATCGCATTTACAACATCGGCAACAACCAGCCGGTGGAGCTCACGCGGCTGATTGAGGTCCTGGAAGAAAAGATCGGCAAGAAGGCGGTGATCAATTCGCTGCCCATGCAGCCGGGAGACGTGCCCACCACGTATGCCGATATTGATGAACTCTCGCGGGCCACCGGCTACCGCCCGCACACGCCGATTGAACTGGGCGTGGGACGCTTTGTGGATTGGTACCGGCAATACTACAAAGTATGAGCGCGCGCCACGACGTACGCGCGCACGCAAAGGCCAAGTTAACCTGAAGCTACTTGGCGGCCGCGGCGCGTTCCCGGGCGACTGCTTTCTCAAAATAACTCAGGGAAAGCTTGAGCCCTTCACGCAGGCTGACGACGGGCGTCCAGCCCAGCAATTTTTTCGCTTTGCTGATGTCCGGGCGGCGCTGCTTGGGATCGTCTTGCGGCAGCGGAGCGAAAGTAATTTTGCTCTTTGATCGAGTGACCGCGAGCACCTCAGCGGCGCATTCCAGCATGGTGAATTCATCAGGGTTGCCGATGTTCACCGGCAAATGTTCATCCGACCGGGACAGCCGCAAGATGCCGTCAATCTCGTCGCTCACGTAGCAGAAGCTGCGGGTCTGATGACCGTCACCGTAAACGGTGAGATCATCGCCGCGCAGGGCCTGCTTCATGAAGTTGGAGATGACCCGGCCATCGTTCAACTGCAGCCGGGGCCCGTAGGTGTTGAAGATGCGGACGATCCGCGTGTTCACCTGGTGATAGCGGTGATAGGCCATGGTCATGGCTTCAGCGAAGCGCTTGGCTTCGTCATAAACGGAGCGCGGTCCAATGGAGTTCACGTTCCCCCAGTAGGTTTCAGTTTGGGGATGCTCGAGGGGATCGCCGTAACACTCGCTGGTGGAAGCCAGGAGAAAGCCGGCGTGATGTTTGCGCGCGACTTCCAGGGCGTTCACAGTTCCGTAGCTGCCGGCTTTCAGGGTGGCGATGCCGTGCCGCATGTAGTCCACCGGGCTGGCCGGCGAGGCCAAGTCGAATACAAAATCCACCGGACCAACGTCAAACGGCTCGGAAACATCTTTCTCAACGAATTCGAAACGCGGATCATTGCTCAGTTGAGAAAGGTTGGAAGCGCGTCCGGTGAGAAGGCTGTCCACGCAGACTACGGACCAGCCGTCTGCTACCAGCACGTCAGATAAGTGGGAGCCAAGGAACCCGGCCCCTCCGGTTACAAGTGCTCGCATTTTTCCTGTCAGCCCCAATTAGTGCGCCTCCAGCCCTATATTCGAGAATACACGATGGCATGCGCGAGCAAAAATCGGGCCTCGCGCAGCCCTTCTATCATCTTCAGCAGTTTCAGTTTCAGTTTCAGTTTCAGTGCCGGCCCTGCCCAGGGACAGCCGTTGCCTCATCTGGTGCAATCGTTTGCACATGTGTATCGGGTTTTCTCACCACTGTGTTCTTCGGAGACAGTTACAATGGTTAAGCCTTTTATTTATAGTAGTTAAGCAAGGGCAATATTGGTAGTCAACGTGCATATCCTAAATCGGACTCCTGCGTTCAGCAGAAGAGAAGATATGAAGTAGGAACCAGGATCGCAAACGGGCCTACGGAGGATGAAAGTGAACAGAATTGCTGTAGTTGGTTCCGGATACGTCGGGCTGGTAGCGGCAGCGTGCTTCGCCGAGCTCGGTTATCAAGTGGTCTGCGTTGATAACGACTTGGAAAGAGTGGCTGCGCTGAATCGGGGAGAGGTCCCCATTCATGAGCAGTTCCTGCCCGAGCTTCTGGAACGCCACCGCAATGTTGGCTTGAAGTTTTCCGGTTCCCTGGCTGAAGCAATCAAGTCATGTTCAGTAATTTTTATCGCCGTGGGAACGCCGCCCAAAGACAACGGCGAAGCTGACCTTTCTTACGTGGAGTCAGTGGCGCGGGAGATCGCCCACAATATTGATGGATATAAAGTCATCATAGAAAAAAGCACCGTCCCGGTTTATACCAGCAATTGGATCCGGCGCGTGATGCAGTTGACCACCGGAGCAGAATGCGAGTTTGACGTTGTCTCCAACCCGGAATTTCTGCGGGAAGGCACCGCAGTGACTGATTTCCTGTATCCCGACCGCATTGTGGTGGGCGCAGATACCCCGCGTGCGGCTGGCATTCTGTGTGACGTCTATTCGCCGCTCACCAGCGGCCGTTACTACGAATCACTGAACAAAATACCGGAGCCGGATGGAGCCACCATTCCGCCGCCCATCATTGTGACCACGGCAAAGAGCGCTGAACTGATCAAACATGCTTCCAACGCTTTCCTGGCGATGAAAATTTCCTTTATCAACGCCGTCGCCAACATCTGCGAAGAAGTTGACGCGGACATTGAACAAGTGGCGCTGGGCGTGGGCAGCGATTCCCGCATCGGACCGCGCTTTCTGCGCGCCGGCATCGGGTACGGCGGATCCTGTTTCCCCAAAGATGTGGCCGCTTTTTGCGCGGTGGCGCGGGAATGCGGATATGACTTTGGCCTTCTGGATGAAGTCATGCAGATCAACGAAGACCAGCGGCATCGCTTCATGAAAAAAATCCGCACCGCGCTGTGGACGCTCAAAGGCAAAAAGCTGGCCGTGCTGGGACTGGCTTTCAAGGGCCGCACTGACGACATTCGCGAATCTCCGGCCATCGCGCTGGTGGAAGATCTGCTGGCGGAAGGAGCACGCATCACCGCTTACGACCCGGCGGCCATGCCGCGCTCGAAAGAAGTCTTTCAGGACCGCGTAACCTTTGCCGAAGGGCCTTACCAGGCTGCCGCCGGCGCCGATGCCCTGCTGATCCTCACCGATTGGGACGAGTTCTCTTCCCTGGATTTGAAGCGCATTCGCCAGCAATTGATCTATCCCATTGTTCTGGACGGCCGCAACCTCTACTCCCTGGAGGAAATGGAGGCACACGGCCTGCTCTACGTGAGCGTGGGAAGAAGGCCGTCTGCGCTGAAACAGATGGCGAAAGTCAGCTGACCCGGGGCTTATCGGTCCTCGTCCGTCGCATTGAAGGGAAAGTTATCAAATGTGCAGAGGTTTGCACTTCTGCGCTTTGCTTATCCTTTGTTGTCCCTATCTATTTGATTCTAAACCTGCTTGCTAAGCAGCAGTTTGGCCCGGAAGTTGCACTTTCACCCTGACGAAAGCAAGTTCTACCCCGCCCCGCTGGGAAATGCCGTGGCGCCGGGTATAGCAAGGCAGAGAAGAAATGTATTCAGCCTTTTATGGTTTAACGCAGGAGCCGTTTCGGCTTACTCCCGATCCCCGGTTTCTTCACCTGGCAGAGCCCCATCGCAATACGTTGCGAGCCCTGCTGGAAGGTGTTTCGCTGCGCAAAGGACTCCAGGTTTCCGTCGGTCCCATCGGCACCGGCAAGACGACGCTGCTCTACTGCCTGCAGCACATTCTCATGCATGAATCGTCGTCCAACGTGCCGATTCGTTCGGCCTTTGTGGTCAACCCGACTCTCAACCCGGACGAGCTGCTGGAATCGCTGCTGGACGAACTGGAGATCAGCGCTTCTTCGGCAACCAAGCCGGCACGACTGCGGGCCTTCCATGAGCTGTTGCTCTCCTGCCAGCGCCAAAGCGGCGTGGTGCTGATCATCATTGATGAAGCCCATCTGCTCTCCCCGGAACTGCTGGAAGAGGTGCGGTTGCTGCTGAACACGGACAATTATCCGGTGCCGGTGCTGCAGGTGATCCTGTGCGGACAACCGGAACTGGTGCCGCTGCTGATGAAGCCACAATTCGCCGCGCTGCGCGGACGCGTGGCCGTGGTCTCCAAGCTGCGCACGCTGACGCTGCCGGAAACGCGCGCCTACGTCGCGGAACGCCTGCACGTGGCCGGACTTTCCAAAGAAAACCCGTTCACTCCGCCGGCGCTGGAAGACATTTACCGGCGGGCCCGGGGCACGCCGCGCTTGATCAACCTGCTGTGCGACCGAGCCCTGGCGGCCGGGTTCCGCAGGCAAGCACGCAAGATCACGCCTGATCTGGTCATGGAAG
>JBGPLR010000013.1:0-17136 GCA_041486545.1 Terriglobia bacterium | reverse complement strand
GGAATCCAACGTTTCCTGCAGGCGATCTGCCTTGGCCAGCAGCTCCGGCGAGAGCACGAATTTCTTGAAGTCGTCGTCAGTGAACGCGCGCTGCATGGAGGCTTCACGCTTCTTCAGGCGGCGATAGCCTTCCGAGGCAAAAAGCTTCTGCCAGTCGGCGTCAGTGACTTCGGTGTTGGCAGCGGGCGCAGCGGCAGGCGGGGTTTCGGGCGGGGCTTCAGGCGCGGCGTCGGACTCGGCGTCGGGTGTGGCGGCGGCTTTGGCTTCAGTCTTGGCGCCAAGCTTGGACAAGATGGCCAGCACGGCTTCCGGTTCGTCGGTGACCATGCGTACCTGGACGCGCTGGACCGCGGGCGGGGCGGCCTGTGCGCCGTCCTGCGCAGCGGCAGGAATGGCTATAAGGGCGATACCCAGGATTGCGCAAAGGATCATTTTCACTTAGACAGCATAACGCGACTACAGGTTAGGATGCGCGGTTCTGCGGGCCGACAAAGAGAATTATTGGGATTTCACGACTGGTATAGAATGCCGCCAACCCAGGGCGTTTCGTCCGTCATATGTACAGGCGCACCCGATTCTAATGGAGACCGGAGCTTCGCACACCCAATCTATGCAGACACGATCCACTCATACCATGATGAACACGCCGCTCACGCTCACCGCGATCCTGGAGCGCGCCGGACGATACTTCCCTCACGTGGAAGTGGTCTCGCGGGTGTCGGCGACGGGGCTGCACCGCTGCACATGGGGCCGCGTCTACCAGCGGGCGCGCCAACTGGCGGAATGCCTGACCGCAGCGGGCCTGAAGCGCGGCGATCGCGTGGCCACGCTGATGTGGAACCATTACGCGCACCTGGAAGCCTACATGGGCGTTCCCACCGCGGGCGGCGTTCTCCACGCGCTGAATTTGCGGCTGCATCCGGACGAGATCGCCTACACCGCCAACCACGCGGAAGACCGCTTCCTGATCTGCGATGAAGTCCTTCTGCCGACGCTGGAAAAGTTTCTGAACAAAGTGAAGTTCGAGCGGATCTTTGTGGTGCGGCATGGCGAAGCAGCCAGTCCGCAAACAGACGCAAGCGCTGAAGCGACGCGGAGCAGCGCAGAGTTGTTGAGCGGTTCTAAAGAACGTCTCGAAAATTACAACGCCTGGCTGGCCACTGCCACCGGCAACTTCCAGTTCCCTGACCTGAGCGAACAGGACGCCGCTACCATATGCTTCACGTCCGGCACCACGGGCAATCCTAAGGGCGTGCTCTATTCGCATCGCGCCCTGGTGCTGCACACGCTTGGCCAGGCTATGGCCGATTCCAGCGCCGTCTCGCAGTACGATTCCGTCCTGCTGATCTCTCCCATGTTTCATGTGAACGGTTGGGGGCTAACCTTCACCGCGGCCATGGTCGGCGCCAAAATTGTTCTTCCGGGGCCTTTTCTGGACGCGGCAAACCTGCTGGACCTGATCGTCGGCGAGCAGGTCACCATGAGCTGCGCGGTGCCCACCGTCTGGCTGGCCGTGCTGGCGGAGATGGACAAACGCGGCGCGGAGTGGCGTCCGCCCAAGGACGTTCGCATCCTTTGCGGCGGCACCGCCCCGCCGGAAAGCCTGATGCGCGGTCTGGACCGCCACGGCCTGCACCTGAACCACTCCTGGGGAATGACGGAGACTTCCCCGCTGGCGACCACCGGCCATCTCAAACCGGCCATGCTCGCCTGGCCTGCGGACAAGCAGTACACGCAGCGCAAGAAACAAGGCTGGCCGGTCCCGTTTGTGGAAACACGCATCGCCAACGACCAGGGCATCGCGCCGTGGGACGGCCAGACCGTGGGCGAACTGGAAGTCCGCGGCCCGTGGGTGGCTGGCGGGTATTACAACGCGCCTGACACAAAAGACCGCTGGACCGCCGACGGCTGGTTCCGCACCGGCGACGTTGCTGCCATTGATCCCGATGGCTGCGTCCGCCTCGTCGATCGCAGCAAGGACCTGGTCAAGTCCGGCGGCGAGTGGATCAGCTCCGTTGATCTGGAAAATACTTTGATGAGCCATCCCGCGGTACGCGAAGCCGGCGTGGTCGCCGTGCGCCATGAGAAATGGCAGGAGCGTCCGCTGGCCGTGGTGGTGCTGAAGCCCGGGGCCAGCGCCACGGCCGACGAGTTGCGCGCGTTCCTTGGCGCCAAGTTTGCCAAGTGGCAGTTGCCGGACGATTTTGTGTTCGTCCCTGAGCTGCCGCATACGTCCACCGGAAAACTGCTCAAGGCCGAACTGAGAAAACGATATGCAGAGTGGCAGTGGCACGAATAGTGCGTGTTCAGGCCAGAGAATTCCGCGGCTCGAACACGGGCATGTTCGGATATACTCCCGCTGCAAAAGCCGCTCAAAGGTAGCTTGATGGCAACCGCTCCATCTCAATCCGACTCCGCTGCTGCCCACCATGAAGCCGTTTCCTGCCCCAACTGCGGCAAGGAATTGCAGGGAAAGTACTGCTACGACTGCGGCGAGAAGAAGGTCCACGGCCACGATCTCACGCTAAGGCATTTCCTGCAGCATGCGCTGCATGAGTTCACTCATCTGGACTCGAAGGTGTTCGCCACGGTGCGCTATCTATTCACCCGTCCCGGGTTTCTCAGCCAGGAGTATGTCGCCGGACGCAGATTGCGCTACATGCAGCCACTCAGCCTGTTCCTGATTGCCAGCGCAGTGTTTCTAGTGGTTGGATCCTTCGTCATGCTTTCCGGCTTTGACGTTCACCAACTGTCCAAAGCCGACAAGAAGGGCCATTTGGACGCTGCCTGGGAAAAGATTGCGACGAAAAAACATCTCCCCAAGGAGGTGATCGTTGATCGCGTCCAGGAAACCATGCACAAGGTAACAACCGCGCTTCAGTTGGCTGACGTGCTGGCCATGGCCGGGCTGCTGGCTTTGTTGTTTCGCGGCCGCTATTTTGTCGAGCACCTGGTGTTCTCGCTGCATTACCTTTCGTTTACGCATCTGGCCGCGGTGCTGGCCGCGCCCCTCTATGCGATGGTAACGCCGCTTACCTGGCAGGCCGTCACGCTGTCCGCGTTTTCCACGCTGGTGTTCTTTACTTACTTGACGATTGGCTTGCGCCGGTTTTACGGCCACAACATGGCCCCGACTGTTTTGAAGGCCGTTGTTACGTACATCGTTACTCAGGCTGTAATCATTTTCACCTTGATTGTGGCTTTTGTTGCTGCCGTCGTCCATGCTGCAAGATCTTGACCATCGCGCCCACGCGGCAGGTACCGCGTCAATAAAAAAGCGCAGCGTGTCTGCTGCGCTTTTCATGGCTGGTCGTCTATCGCGAAGAGGAATTTGCGTCCCTAAAAGCGTATCCCGATGCCAAAGCTGGCAATGGGATAGAACTTGACGATGGAAACATCCTTATTCAGCTTGGTTTGCTCGTTCAGGATCTGGGCCTGGATGGTGGGATCGGTGGCGGCGTTCACGCAAGCAAGACCCGTCACTGGATCGCACGCCGTGCCCGCCAGGCTGAGCGTAGTCTTGGGCGCGCCCTGGAACACGATGCCGAAGTCATGGAAAATGGTGAAGTGATGGTTGTGCGGAATGGGGTTGCCAAAACCAAACATGACCATCGGCGCGCCCTTGCTCACGGTCAGCTTGCCCGTGCCGTGGATGGGATCAGCCGGACTGCTGCGTACGCTGATGTTGCCCAGATCAAAGTTCTGTCCGCCGGGCACGTTGGCCGTGGCGATGATCTGGTTGTTGTCGTAGATGAGCGCGCCGGGGCTGATGTGGAACAGGTCGCCCAACGGTGTTATGTCCACCAGGACTTCGGCCGAGCGATATTGCAATGTGGCGTCATAGCGGACGCCGCTGGCGCTGAAGCCGTGGCTCACATTCAACCCGTTGAAGCCCCCGCGGACGTTGAGGAACCGGTTGATGGAAACACCGGCATCCACGCCGGCGCCGAGCGAAGAGAACTTCAGCACCAGGCCGAAATGCGGCTTGAACACCAGGTCCTCACCGACCATCGGAAGAGGCATGGCCGCAGGTCGAGGCTCAGGGGCATTGGGCAGGGCGTCGTTCGAGACGTTCGCGGCGGCAGGCGCTGCGCTCGCGGCGGCGGGAACCGCGTTGGGCGAATTGTCGTCGCCAAGCGCGTGCGCCGGACGGGCGGCGGCAAAGGCGATCAGCAACATAAAGGTGGTAGACAGGAATCTCGGTTTCACGGTACTCCTTGCCCCGGGAATTTCTCAGGCGGAAACGTTCCAGATTAGGGGCTGTTTTCCGGATGATTATGTTTCGTCAACCCAAGGTGGTCAAATGACGATGGGACAAAGGCCAGGTAACCGCCGGAGATCGCCGAAATCGCCGTGATCGCGCGTCATTGCGTGATCGGAAGACAGACGCTCACCACGGAGGTGCTTAGGCGCGGAGAAAAGCAAGCGGGGCGTGGAGACCCAAATCGGACTATTTATTTTCTCCGGACTTTGTGGCAAGGAAGGGACGAAACGTTTAATATGTCCAGCGTCCCAAGAGACCCCAGGCGGACAAGAGGTGGCTGGATGACGATGACGATGACGATGAAAAAGATCAGTGTCACAGTGAACGGGACCACGCGCCAGAGTGAGATTGAGCCTCGGCTGCTTCTGGTCCACTATCTGCGCGATGTTCTGGGCCTGACGGGCACGCACGTGGGCTGCGAGACGTCACTCTGCGGCGCGTGCACCGTCATGGTGGATGGTCAAGCCGTGAAGTCCTGCACCGTGCTGGCCGCGCAAGCCGATGGTTCCAACGTCACGACCATTGAAGGCTTCGCCGACGGCGGCACGCTGCATCCCATGCAGCAGGCGTTCTGGGAACACCACGGCCTGCAATGCGGATACTGCACGCCGGGCATGATTGTTGCCGCCACCCAGCTGCTGCAACGCAACCCTGATCCCAGCGAAGAAGAAATCCGGCAAGGCCTGGAGGGCAACCTCTGCCGCTGTACCGGGTACCAGCACATTATCCAGGCGGTGCAGTGCGCCGCGAAGAAGATGAAGTCCAAGCCAGCGGCTGCGGCCCGATAACGGCGCGCTTTGAGCGCCGCCTTTTGAGGTCCCGCCGTTCGAGGTAATCGCACATGGCAGAAAAGTTTGTAGGCAAAAGCATAAAGCGCACGGAAGATCCCCGGCTGATCCAGGGCCTGGCCCACTACGTGGACGACATCAAACTGCCGGACACGCTGCACGCCGTGTTCGTGCGTTCCATTTACGCGCACGCGCGCATCAAGAAGATTGATACCAGCGCGGCGTCAAAGACCGCGGGCGTGGTCGCCGTGTACACCGGCAAAGACATTTCGCAGAAGATTGGCCCGGTGCCGTGCGGCGCAGCGATTCCTGACATGAAGGTCCCTGACCATCGCGTGCTGGCCACCAGCAAAGTCTATTGGGTGGGGCATCCCGTGGCCGTGGTGATCGCCGAGAACAAGTACATCGCGCGCGACG
Organism: Terriglobia bacterium; assembly: GCA_041486545.1. GTDB lineage: Bacteria > Acidobacteriota > Terriglobia > Terriglobales > Acidobacteriaceae > Angelobacter. The sequence continues at coordinate 11,667 of JBGPLR010000013.1, read as the reverse complement.
CCGCCGACCTGATCCAGATTGATTACGACGAGCTGCCTCCGGTCCTCGACGAAGAAAAGGCCGCCGACCCCAAGAGCCCGGTCATCCATGAGCAATTTGGCAGCAACATCGCCTACAAGCTCACCGCCGGTGAAGGCGACATTGAAGCCGCGCTGAAAGCCGCCGACAAGGTCGTGAAGCAGAAGATCTATCACAAGCGCCTGGCGCCCATCGCCATGGAAACCCGCGGCGTGCTGGCGCGCTACTATCCTGGCGAACAGGAACTCACTCTGTGGACCTCAACCCAGATTCCTCACCTGGCGCGCACCCAGATCTCCATCATGCTGAACATGCCGGAGAACAAGCTGCGCCTGATCGCCCCGGAAGTCGGCGGCGGCTTCGGCTCCAAGCTGAACGTTTATGCGGAAGAAGCCGTCATGGGTTACGCCTCCATGCAACTCGGCCGTCCGGTAAAGTGGATTGAAGGTCGCCGTGAAAATATTCAGGGCACCATTCACGGGCGCGGCCAGGTTGGGTACGTGGAAATCGGCTGCAAGAAAGACGGCACCATTACCGGCTTCCGCTACAACGTGTTTGCCGACATGGGTTCGTACTTCCAGTTGCTCACGCCGGCCATCCCTACGCTGACCGGACTCATGCTTTCCGGCTGCTACAAGATCCCGGCCATCCAGATGAACGTGACCGCGTGCTTCACCAACAAGATGTCCACCGACGCGTATCGCGGAGCCGGACGTCCGGAAGCCACCTACGTCATCGAGCGGGCCATGGACCTGGTGGCTGCCGAACTGGGCATGGACGTGGTGGAAGTTCGCCGCAAGAATTTTCCAGCGCCGTTCGGTGGCGACAATCCCTTCCATGTGGCCACCGGCCTGTTCTATGACAGCGGCAACTACCAGGGCGCTCTGGACAAAGCTCTTAAGATGGCCGACTACACCAAGCTGCGCGAAGAACAGAAGAAAGCCCGTGCGGAAGGCCGCTTGATTGGCGTGGGCGTTTCCACTTACGTTGAAATCTGCGCCATGGGTCCTTCGCCTGCGCTCCCCGCCGGCGGATGGGAATCCGCCACGGTACGCATTGAGCCCACGTGCAAGGTCACCATCATGACCGGCTCTTCTCCGCACGGTCAGGGACAGGAAACTTCCTTCTCGCAGATCGCCGCGGATGAGCTGGGCGTCACCGTGAATGACTGCACGGTGATCCACGGCGATACGGCCATTGTGCAGTACGGCATCGGCACTTTCGGCAGCCGCGCAACGGCCGTCGGCGGCACCGCAGTTTACCTGGCGCTGCAAAAGCTCAAAACGAAAGCCACCACACTGGCCGCGCACATGCTCGGTGTGGATGCCAAGACCGTCACCTTCGCTGACGGCAAATTCTCCAGCGGCGGCAAAAGCGTGACCATTCAGGAAGTCGCGCTGAACGCCCACCTGGCCAAAAACATTCCGGCCGACATGGAGCCGGGGCTTTCCGCCCAGTCGTTCTTTGAGCCCAAGAATTTCACGTTCCCGTTTGGCACCCATATCGCCGTGGTGGAAATTGACCGCGAGACCGGCGAGATCCACTTCAAGCGCTACATCGCCGTGGACGACTGCGGCAAACAGATCAATCCGCTTCTGGTCCAAGGACAGGTGCACGGCGGCATTGTGCAATCGCTGGGCCAGGCGCTGTTCGAACAAGTTGTGTATGACGATCAGGGCCAGCTGGTCAGCGGCTCGCTGATGGATTACGCCGTGCCCAAGGCCGCGCAGTTGCCGTGGTTTGAACTGGACAGCACGGAGACACCGTCGCCCGTGAACCCGCTGGGCGTGAAAGGCGTGGGCGAAGCCGGCAGCATCGGCGCTACGCCGGCCATCGTCGCCGCCGTGGTGGACGCGCTGGCGCCCTTCGGCATTCACCACATGGATATGCCCATCAAACCGGAGCATGTCTGGAACATCATCAAAAAGGGCAAAACGGGCGCGGCATAACAGGAGGAGAAAATGATTCCGGCAAATTTTGATTACATCGCAGCCAAGAGCCTGGACGAAGCACTCTCTCTCCTGGCGAAACACAAAGACGACGCCAAGATTCTGGCCGGCGGCCACAGCCTGTTGCCCGCCATGAAGCTGCGCCTGATGCAGCCCAAGGTGCTTATTGATATCGGCAAGATCAAAGATCTTTCCTATATCAAGGAAGAAGGCGGCCAGATTCGCATCGGCGCCATGACCACGCATTTCCAGATTGAAACCTCTGCTGTGCTGCAGCGCGTGTGTCCTCTGCTGCCGGAAACGGCCACGCATTTGGGCGACATGCAAGTCCGCAACAAAGGCACCATTGGCGGCAGCGTAGCGCACGCCGACCCGGCAGCGGACTGGCCCGCAGCAGTCATCGCTCTGGGAGCGGAGATCGTAGCAGTTGGACCCAAGGGCGAGCGCGCCATCAAAGCTGACGACTTCTTCGTGGACATGCTCACCACCGCCCTGCAACCCGGCGAGTTGGTGAAAGAAATCCGCTTCGCCGCGCCGAAGGGCAAAGTCGGACAGGCGTACATGAAGGTCCGCCATCCGGCGTCGGGCTTTGCCGTAGTCGGCATCGCCGTTACTCTCACCGCTGACGGCGGCAAGTGCAGTTCAATCGGCGTGGGCGTAACCGGAGTTTCACCCAAGCCCTATCGCGCCAAAGGCGTGGAAGCCGGACTCAAAGGCAACGCGCTTGACGCCAAGACCTTTGCCGCCGCCGCTGCCCACGCCGCCGACGGCGTGGACACCAACACTGATCTGTACGCGACCGGCGACTATCGCAAGCACCTGGCGGAAATTTACACGCGCCGCGCGCTGGAAGCAGCCGCTGGTCGGATCAAGTAAAACAACCGCTTCACCACAGAGGACACGGAGGAGCACAGAGTCTCAGAAGGATTTTCCTCCGTGTTGCTCTGTGCCCTCTGTGGTAAAGGATTTTCCGCAAGTGACCATCGACGGCACCCACAAAATCAGCGCCCCGCGCGAGCGGATCTTTGATCTGCTCACCGACCCCACTCTTTTGCAGAAGTGCATCCCCGGCTGCGAGAAGATGGAGAAGACCGGCGAGAACCAATACAACGCCCAACTGTCGGTAGGAATCGGTCCCATCAAAGGCCAGTTCACCGCCACCGTCACCCTGCAGGACCTGCGCCGCCCGGAGCATTACGGACTGGCCATGGAAGGCAAAGGCCAGCCGGGATTTGTAAAAGGATCAGGCCAGTTGAACTTTGTTGACGACAACGGCGCCACCAACGTGCATTTCACGGGAGAAGTCCACGTGGGCGGATTGCTGGCCAGCGTGGGCCAGCGCATGATCCAGGGCGCGGGCAAAATGATGGCGGAACGTTTCTTCGTGGCTCTGGAAAATGAAGCCAAGGCCGGCCCGAAAGCTTCCTAGGTCGCCAGACTTACCTGTTCATGATTGTTGGCGCGTTCGCGAATCTGCGCCACCGACTGCGTGAACAAGACCTCGCCGTCGCGGAACACCGGGCGCAAGCGATCGTCCCAATCTACTTCTCCGGGCCGCGAACGGACGGTTGACCACTCGCCGTTCAAGAAATGCAGCGCCAGGCGGCCGCGCTTGGAAACTTTGTCGTGGCCTTCCACCGGGTCTTTGAAGACCTCGCGGTCCCGGCCGTTCACGGTAACGTTGGAGCACTTAAACGCGAACTTCTGCGTATCGCGGTTGAGTTGCTGCAGCAAAGCTCCGCCCATGCCAAACGTGATGTTGTCCGCCGCCCAGCCAGCGCGGGCCATGGCGCTCAGCGTGTCCTGGATCGTCCAATAATTCACGCCGTCGCCCTGAATCACGCGCACTTTGGGGTTCAGCACGCGATAGCCTTTGGCATTGATCTGGTAGCTGAACTTCTCTCCCAGAATTTCCAGCACCTTCAGCACGGTCTCGCGCGGATTCCCGGAGTCCGGCCGCACAACCAGCGTGCCTTCGCGCGCCAGCACTTTGTCATGGAGCACGTCCCCCCACAGCTTCTCGCAAGCGTCATAGACGTTGTAGGAGTCGCTGACCACCGCCACAATGCCCGTTGGAAACTGCGTGAGCATGTTGTTGTACGCCAGCACCTCGTTCTCGCGGCCCCAGGCGGTAATGGTGGAGTGCTCGGCGGCCGGCACGCTGAAGCCTTCCATTTCGTTCGACTGGTAGTAGTGCTGCAGAACGCGGATGCCCGCCACCGTGTCCGTGCCTTTGAAGTTGATCAGGTGCGCCGCCGCGCCGATACCCGCGGTTTCTTCGCTGGAGACGCCGCGATAGCCAAAGTCATGCAGCTTGAAGTCAATCAGCGCCGGGTCGCCCGCGCGTTCCAGCGCGGTCAGGAAGACTTTGCGGATCGCGCGGGAAAGCGTGGCCACGGTGATCGGGTACCAGACTTTCAGCAGCAGCGTCTCCAGATAATTAGGCAGCCAGCAGCATTTGGGATCAGTATTCTCAATGGTCATCAGGACGTTTTGCACGTCCACGATGCTGCCTTCTTCTATGGCTTTGATTTCCACCGGCAGTTTGCCGCCGTGTTCGCGGACAATGTGCATCCAGCCTTCGCCATTGAACATGCCCGGTCCAAGATGCTGGTCCACAAACTTCTGGGCATCATGCACGTCGTCCTCGTTCACTACCGCGCCGGAAAGGTATTTCAGCAGGTAATACTGCAAGCCAAAGAACACCACTTGGCCGAACATGCCTCCGCGTGATTCCAGATAGCTGTACACGTGCTCGGTCCCCGGCGGATATTGCTTCCAGTGGGTGAACTTGTAACTGTCCGTTTGCAGGATGAGGTTGTGCGCTTCGGGACCGGGCATCGCTTGCATGGTCTCATGCAGGGCGATTGTACGCAACTTCCGGATTAGCGATGAGCGGCCAGTTTGGCCAGTTTCCCGTCAATTTCGCTAAGGGCTTGCTGCAGAGATTGCGTGTACCTCTCATTGGTGGAGGATTCGATTTGACGCAGCACGTACGCCCGGGAAAGTTCCAGGCCCTTGATTTCGTGCCGGACCCTCTTTTCGGCGTCGCTGCGGGCCCGGCCGGATCCGGCAGCCTTGTCGTTTGCGCTATCCATCTGGGACTCGACCGATTTACTTTCCCAACCTCGGGCCATGGTTTTAATTATAAGCTGCGGCGTCGTGAGGAAAAAACGTGTTTCCCACAAAAGTATTAGGCTGGTTTAGGCCGCTTACCAGTTTTCATTTGGCGGCTTAAGCGAAAAAAGCGGCCCGGTTGGTGGCCGGGCCGCTCTCAAAGTACGCTGCTGAACCAAGGCCGCCTACATCTTGTTCTTCAACGAGTAGCCAATGGAAACCGCGAATCGCTGCACGCGCGGGCCGCTGAATTCCACGTTGTTCCTGACAAAATACAAATGGGCTTCAGGACGGATAAAGATGCTGTTGGTCACGTAAAACCGGAGGCCGCCTCCGACGTGGGTCATGAAATGGTTGCTGCTGACAAAATTTGTGCAGCCGCTGAAGGTGCCGCAAGTGAGGAACGGCGTGTAGAAGCGCAGACTCTCCAGTCCCACGCCTCCCTGCAATTCCGCTTGGACTTTCTTTCCCAGTTCCGGAGCGTAGACGGCGTTGAAATCGTAAAGAATCGGGCGATAGGGCTGCAAGAAGATGTCAGTGCTCTGAGCGCTGCGCCAGGAAACTGCCATGCCAACGCCCAGTCCCTTGTGGAAGAGAAAATCTCCGCTTAAGGTTGGATAAGCTCCGCCGCTGATCGTCTGCTGGAAATGGTTGATGGTGGTAGCGGTAGGCGGATCGCCGTCGGATGCAGGCTGGCCGGTAATCGTGCCTACACCGAATGCCAGATCCACCTGTTGGGCCTGGACCGCGCTGGCTGCAAACAAAACCATGCAAAAAGCCGCAACTGCTAACGATAGTCTTTTCAAGGTAGTCTCCAAGCAAATAAGGCTTAGCCAGGCGGCACGTGGTGCCGGCCCAACTTTTATCTGTTTCCATGATCCATCTGAACGCGATTATCCTCCCCGCTGCAAGGGAAAGTCCAGCCATCGGTGAACACCCAGATAGAAGGAACCAAACCAGATATCAACACCTTTCAGAGATGAAAGTTTCGGGCCATAGGTTGGCCGCTAGAAAGCCAAAAATAGCCTGCTGGTATTCTGGAAAGTGATCATTACTTGCCGGGCGGTCCTCTTCGACCTGGACGGCGTTCTGGTGGATTCCACGCCGGCGGTCTCCCGCGTCTGGGGGCGCTGGGCGCAATCGCATGGGCTGGATCCTGGGCGGGTCATCGCCACCGCTCACGGCCGTCGCAGCATTGAGACGATTCGTATGGTTGCTCCTCAACTGGACGCCGAACTCGAGAACCTGACGGTCGAGCGCCTGGAGATTGCCGAAAAGGAAGGTGTGGCAGCCTTGTCCGGCTCCGCCGCCCTGCTGCACGCGTTGCCCTCGGAGCGGTTTGCGATTGTCACATCCGCTACGCGAGCCTTGGCGCTGGCCCGGCTGGGCTACGCGGGACTGCCTGCCCCCAGCCGCTTGATCACCGCCGATGATGTTCTTCATGGCAAGCCTTCACCCGAGCCTTATCTCAAGGGCGCGGCGCTATTCCGCGCGGCCCCCGCTGACTGCCTGGTTTTTGAAGACACGCCCGCTGGAATCCAGGCGGCACGCTCCGCGGGGATGAAGGTGGTCGCATTGCTCACCACCTATCCCGCGCAGCAGTTGGCACAGGCGGACGCGCTGGTGGCGTCGCTGGCGGAAGTGAAGGTGGAGTTCGACGGGCGATTGCTGCGATTCAAGATTGCTCACAGTTGAACGAACGCCGTGCTGTCATGCGCAGCCAGCCAACAATCGCCCCGCCACATTCCACCGGCTGCCGGTTCCCATTTACAATCTCCCTGGATTTATTTGAGGAGAAAGTCACCATGCAACGAAACGCAAGCGCGCACTGGAGCGGCGGTCTGAAAGACGGCAAAGGCACGCTCACTTCCCCCAGCGGTGTTCTCAAACAGACGCCCTATTCATTCGCCACCCGCTTTGAAGCGCAGCCGGGGACCAATCCGGAAGAACTCGTCGCCGCCGCGCACGCTGGATGCTTCAGCATGGCCCTCTCCGGCCAACTCGGCGCCGCCGGCATGACGGCACAATCGATTGACACCACTTCCACCGTGACCCTGGAGAAACTGGACTCCGGCTTCGCCATCACCACCGTGCATCTTCAGGTCAAGGTGAAGATTCCCGGCGGGGACAAGGCTAAGTTTGAAGCAGCAGCCAAGGCTGCCGAGACTGGCTGTCCTATCTCCAAGCTGTTCAACGCCACAATCACCATGGACGCGCAGTTGGAAACTTAGTTTTTGCCCGATGGCCCATTCAGGAGAGACTTATGAACAAGCGCTTCATTATTTCTGTCGTAGTGATGTACGTCATGGTGATGGCATTGGGGTTCGTCGTCCACGCCCTGCTGCTTCATCCCGATTACGGTCAACTCCCCAACGTGATGCGGACGGACGCAGATCAGCAGAAACACATGCCGTACTTGCTGGTTGGCCAGTTCTTTTTCGCCGTGGCCTTCACCTGGATTTACCAGCGCGGCAAAGAAGACAAGCCCTTCGTAGCCCAGGGCCTGCGCTACGGACTGGCCATGGCCGCGCTCACCGTGGTGGCCAAGTTCCTGATCTACTACGCGGTGGAACCGTTGCCCGGAATTCTTGTATGCAAGCAGATCATTTTTGACTCTATTGGGGTCGTTCTGATGGGCGTGGTCCTGGCGGCTCTCAACAAATAGACCTTCGAAAACGCTTCCAGCCGCCGTTGACACGCTGCTCACGACGGACGCAGAGGCTCGTCTAATCATGCGTCTGCCGTAAGGCTTTAGCCCAAGATCAATCCCAACGTTCTGGAGACGTACCATGCGCAAATATCTATCAGCTGCCCTGCTGCTGGCCGCAGCATTCCTTTTTCAAGTGCCTGACTCCGTCGCCCAATCGTCCGTGGTGGATGTGCCCCGCGGCAGCCAGCACGCCGTGGTAATGCAGCGGATCGGCATTACCAACATCACCATCAACTATCACCGCCCGCTCGTCAACAAACGCAAGGTTTGGGGCGGCCTGGTGCCGTTCGGCCAGGTCTGGCGCGCCGGCGCCAATGAGAACACCACCATCGAATTCACTGACGCTGTTACCGTGGAAGGCCAGCCGCTGGCCAAAGGGCTTTACGGCCTGCATATGCTGCCCGGAGAAAATGAGTGGACCGTGATCTTCTCCCGGATGAACGCCGCTTGGGGCAGCTTTTCCTACGATCAGAAAGAAGACGCCCTGCGCGTGACGGTGAAACCTCAGCCCTCGGAAATGCATGAGGCCGTGACCTACGACTTTGACGATCCCAAGTCTGACGCCGTCACCGTGACTCTGCGCTGGGAAAAGCTGGCGGCCCCCTTCAAGATCGGCGTGAATACCCATGAGATCGTCACCGAGAGCCTGCACCACCAGCTGCGCGGCCTGGCCCAGTACACCTTTGAAGGCTGGGATGATTCAGCCAACTACTTCCTGGCGGAAAAGTACAATCTGGAAGAAGCCCTGAAGTATTCTGACCGCTCCATCGGCGTGGAGGAGCGCTTTGACAATCTGATGACCAAAGCGTCCATTCTCGACACGCTCGACCGCAAAACGGATGCCGAAGCGGCGCGCAAACGGGCTCTCCCCCTGGCCAGTGCGCAACAGTTGCACAATTACGGACGCCAGCTCCAGATCCAGGGCAAGCAGGAAGAAGCGTTTGGCGTGTTCCGCGAAAACATGAAGAAGAACCCCAACCATTGGACCGCCCACAATGAAGCCTCGCGCATCGCCGTCGCCAAAGGTGATTTTGACGGCGCGGTAAGAGAAATGAAGCTCGCCAAAGACGCCGCGCCGGAACAGATCAAAGCCCCGCTGGACGGCATCGTCAAGCGGCTGGAAAAGAAAGAGGACATCAACAAATAAGCCCATGTGCGCAACTTTGGGCGCAAGTACCGGAGTGTTGGAAATCCTGTCATCGCTTAACCTCTTATTGTCAGGGCCATGTTGTCGGCCAAGCCTGACTTAAGGAGTTAGAACAGATGACAGGATTTCGCATTTTAGCGATTGAAGAATCCATCTCCGCCGCAGTGCGTGAAACGCTGAAATCTCCCCAGTACGGGCATCCCGCCCACGTGGAACCCGCCACCGGCTACGGACCTTGCCGCAGCTGCCTGCGGCAATTTCAGACGGGCGAACAACGGATCCTTTTCACTTATAATCCTTTCGCGGGCCTGGACAAGTATCCTTCTCCCGGGCCGGTGTTCATCCACGCTGAACCCTGCCGGCCCTTCAACGCAGTCTCTGAGTGGCCTTCTGAGCTACGCAGCTTGCCTCTTACGCTGGAGGCTTACGGACCGGACCGGCAGATTGTCGCGCGGGCCAGACCGGAACCTCAAAGTCTGGAAACATCCACGCTAGATCTGCTGCAAGCGCCGGGAACCGAGTACATCCACGTCAGGAATACAGAAGCCGGCTGCTATATCGCGCGGATCGAAAGGTGCGAAGCCGAATCCGGCTCCAATACCTAGAAGGCGCATCACTCCGAGCTTTCGCAACAGCTTCTGCTCTGCGGTATGATGGTCAGCGATTCCGCACCCTTTTCCGTGGAGACGAACCAATCATGCACCGTGCGTTTCGCACGCTTCTTCTGCTGATCTTGATGGCTGGTGCAGCGCCATTTCCCTGCTCTGCCCAGGCCATCCAGATCCCCAACGATCCCGGTCCGCTGGCTAAACAAGTCCGTTCAGAATTTCTCCAGGCCTGGAACGCGTACAAGCAATACGCCTGGGGCCATGACGAGCTCATGCCGCTCACCAAAGGCGCGCATGACTGGTACGGCGTCTCGCTCTACATGACGCCGGTGGACGCCCTGGACACCATGATCCTGATGGGCCTGAACGATGAAGCCGACAAGACCCGTGAGCTGATCGATAAGGACCTCTCTTTCGACCAGGACATTTCCGTCAAGACCTTTGAAGTGACCATCCGCCTGTTGGGAGGCCTGCTGAGCAGCTACCAGCTCACTGGCGACAAGCGCCTGCTGGAATTGGCGCAAGACCTGGGCAACCGCCTGCTGCCGGCTTTTAGCTCGCCCACCGGCATGCCCTACATGTTCGTCAACCTCAAGACGGGAAAGACCAGCGGCGCGGTGAGCAATCCGGCGGAGATTGGCACGCTGCTGCTGGAGTTCGGCACCTTGAGCAAGCTGACCGGCAATCCCGCCTTCTACGACAAAGCCAAGCGCGCGCTGACCGAACTTTACAGCCGCCGGTCGAAGATAGGCCTGGTGGGTTCCACCATCAACGTGGAAACCGGCGTGTGGGTTGACACCACCAGCCACATCAGCGGCGGGATTGATTCCTATTACGAATATCTGCTCAAGGCGTGGCTGCTGTTTGGCGACAAAGATTGCCAGAAGATGTGGAAGTCCAGCGTGGAGGCCGTAAACAAATATCTGGCCGACAACACGCGCACCGGCCTGTGGTACGCGCAGGTGGACATGAACACCGGGAAAAAAATCTCCACGCATTTTGGCGCGCTGGACGCTTTCTTCCCCGCCGTGCTGGCCCGTTCCGGTGATCTTGACCGCGCACGCAAACTGGAAGATTCGGCCTACAAGATGTGGACCACCTTCGGCATTGAACCGGAAGAGTTGGACTACACCACCATGAAGATCGTCTCACCCGGATACCCGCTCCGTCCGGAGGTGATTGAGTCCGCCTACTATCTTTATTTCTATACCAAGGAAGACCGCTACCAGGAGATGGCCGCCACTTTCCTCAGCAGCCTGGTGCGCTATTGCAAATCGGAATCCGGCTATGCCGCGTTGCGCAGCGTGGAGACCCGCGAAAAAGCCGACCGCATGGAAAGCTTTTTCCTGGCAGAAACTTTGAAATATCTTTATTTGTTGTACGCGCCGCGGGAAACCATGGACTTGAACAAAATGGTCTTCAACACGGAAGCCCATCCTTTGAGAAAAACCTGGTAGCAGACCATATTGCAGAACCTCCCACGAAAAAAGGCCGGGCAGTTTGCGAAACTGCCCGGTAAGTGTTTGCTCGTTTGTTACCTACCTACCTACACCTGAGAAGAGAGGGTTGTTACTTTGAACTTCCTGGCCAGCCGTTTAGCCGGCTTTGAAGCTCGGGTCCCGTGCGTCCGAAATCACCGCTACTGCGTTTGCGCTTGATGCTTAGCTGTACCACTCCAGCATTGGCTCATCGCTACCAGCGCTCCCGCTATCTGTCTTATGCTCAACTTTGCCCTAACATCTGATAGCCGGCGCTCAACTTAGCTTTCCCGTCTGCCCGTTCATAATGCAGGCGGGCTGCCAAACGCACGCAGCCGCAAGCCATTGAAAGTAATGGGCAACGGTCCGCGCAAGGAACAGCCGCGTGTGACACAATGTCACAGGGCTGCGACAGGATGTCTTGGCACTCCAGTCGCTTTTTGCTTCCCGGAGGCGCATGCACGAACTAACGCTCGTTCTGTCAGCTTCACCACACATCGCCCTGCCCCAGGAGTTCACACCGAACCTCCAACTTCTGCTGCTGCGTTGGGTGCATTTTGTCGCGGGCATTGCCTGGGTCGGCCTGCTGTACTTCTTTGTGCTGGTGAACTCCGGCTTTCTGCAGCAATTGGACGCCCCG
>JBGPLR010000012.1:0-17419 GCA_041486545.1 Terriglobia bacterium | reverse complement strand
TGCTTCAGCAGTTCCAGTTCGTCATGCGACGTGGCGATCAGCTCGCTGTGCTTGTTCAGGTCGCCGATGGCATGTTCCAGCTTGCCCTTGGTGGTGGCCAGGTCGGCCTTGGTGTCAGTGACGTCGGCGCTCACCTTGCTCACTTCGCCCTTCACGCCGCTGACTTCCCCCGCCACCTGCCCGAATTGCTGCTTGGTGGATTCTTCGTCGGCCTTGAGCCGTGCCTGGGTGGCCTGTTCCTGGACCTGCAAGTCCGTGGCCTTCTTGCTCAACTCTTTGTGAGTCATGCCGACTTTGTCGGCCAGCACGTTCACCTGGGCCTGCGTCCGGCCAGTGGTGTCCTCCAGCCTTCTGGCGATCTCTTTCAGGGTCTTTTTCTGGTTTTCCTCCAGATCGTTGAGACGGTTGTGGGCCTGGACCATAAAAATGACAGTCCCCACCATAAAGATACCTGCGACCACCATCAGTATGTTGCGGACCATAGGACTACCACCGTCGCCTTGAGGCATATCGGACATAGATTCTCCATTCGAAACAAGTTTTGGGGAGGACTAGGACATTGTTCAGGAGAACTTGCTTTGTGTCAATGAAGGCCGATGCGATAGCGATGACAGATGCGCGGTGGGGCGTTGTTAAAATATGCACGTGAACTCCTGGGATGCGATCATTGCCGGCGCGGGCATCATCGGCGTGGCCACGGCGCTGGAGCTGCGCGAGCGCGGCGCTGAAGTGCTGCTGCTGGACCGCGGCGAGCCGGGACGTGAAGCTTCTTCCGCCGCGGCCGGCATGCTATGCGGGATTGACCCGGAGACGCCGCCGCTGCTGCGCGCCATGGCCCGCGAGTGCGCGCGCGCATACCCGCAATTCGTGGAGAAGCTGGAAGGCGCTTCAGGAATTCGCGTGGACCTTCGCCGCCAGGGGACGATCGTGCTGGATCCTGAAGCAGGCGATGCGGCCCTACCCGAAGAATTCCGCGCGCTCAAGCCCGAAGAAGTGCGCCGCATCGAGCCCGGACTTCAGACTTGTGGGCGCGCGGCATTCTTTGTCCAGGAAGACTGCGTTGATCCAGATTTGCTGATGCAAGCCCTTGTGCGAACCGCCGAGTTGCGCGGAGTGGAAATCAGAAGAGGCGTGGCCATGCAGGAGATGCGCGCGGGTTCTGGGCAAACGGCGGGAGGGCAAGTTGAAGTCGCCACCAGCGCCGGACCGCTCGTCGCCAAGGCCGCGGTGAACTGCTGCGGGTCGTGGTCGGGTACGCCGGTGGCGCCGCGCAAAGGCCACATGCTTTACGTACAGCCGCAACGCGCCGGGTTGCTTCAGCACGTGGTGCGCGCGCCGGATTCTTACATCGTCCCGCGCAGTATCGGCAAAGTTCTTCTCGGCACAACGGTGGAAGATGCCGGGTTCGACAAGAGCGTTGTGCCAGCTACTATCCAGAAGCTGCAAAAGGCCGCGGCACGCTACTTCCCTGAACTCGCCTCAGCTCCGGTGACGGCCACATGGACCGGGCTGCGTCCCGGTTCGCCGGACGACCTGCCGCTGATAGGAGCGACCGGGACGCCCGGCGTCTTTGTGGCCAGCGGGCACTTCCGCAACGGCATCCTGCTGGCCCCGTTGACCGCACAGATCATGGCCAATCTGGTGATGGGCAAGCCTCCGGGGACCGATATTTCATCGTTTTCCCCGCTGCGCTTCGCGGGCCAAAGCCAATGAACCAGTAAAACAGGGCAAAAACAAAGCAGCGCCGGCGCTCAATCCGTGAAAAAATAGCGGTGTGGACCTTGAGTTACTACTCATTCAGCTTTTGCTCAAGCTGGCCGTGGCCACGGCCGTCTCCAGCACGTTGGGACGCGCCCGCGAGTTCAAGAAGCTGCTGTTCGCTGACCGCCGTTCCCGGCAGAAGAACATTCTGTTTGTGCTGTTCACGTCCATTCCTTTTGCGCTGGGCGTTTACATCCGTTGCCGGGTCAAGACATTTATGGCCGCGGACATGGGATTTGAAGCCTCCATCCTGATCGGCGTGATGGGCGGCCGCGTGGCCGGCACGCTGGCCGGCGCCATCACTGCGCTGCCGGCTGTGTTTTACGGCGAATACCTCACGCTGCCGGTAAACATGGTGGCCGGGTTTCTGGCCGGATCGCTCCGCCACTTCTGCCGCAACGAAGAAGAGATCTGGACGTTCTCCCCCTTCATTGACCTGAGCGTCTATCGCTGGATCAAGCGCAACCTGCGCCATCCCCGCATTGACTGGCAGACCGCGTTCTTTCTGATCATCATCGCTCTGCAGGCGGGGCGGCTGGAGCTCTCCTTTGTGGCCGGGCGGCGTGCGTTGTGGGCCTTGTACCTGCCTTCTCCCGGGGCCTTGCTGGCCGTGTTCGCCACGGTGGTGGCCACCATCGCCATTCCGATCAAGATATGGAACATCACGCGCATTGAAATGAAACTGGAAGAGCAGGAAAAACTTCTGCTGGAAGCGCGTCTGGACGCCCTGCAAAGCCAGATTAATCCCCATTTCCTGTTCAACACCCTGAACTCTATTTCGTCGCTGGTGCGCTTTGATCCCGACCGCGCGCGCGAACTGATCCTCAAACTTTCCAAGATTCTCCGCCGGCTGCTGGGTCGGCACGATGAATTTGTGCAACTCCGCGAAGAAATTGAATTCGTGGACGACTACCTGGACATTGAAGTCGTCCGCTTTGGCCGCGACAAACTGCGCGTGTACAAACATCTGGACCCCGACACGCTGGACATTGTGATTCCCGCCATCCTGCTGCAGCCGCTGGTGGAAAACAGCATCAAACACGGTCTGGCGCCCAAAGTGGATGGCGGCAGCATCACCATCCGCAGCCGGTTGCAGGACGGCAAGCTGATGATCCAGGTGGAGGATGACGGCGTGGGCATGAGTTCTCCGCCGGCCGTGGCCGCGCAGAGCAAAGGCTCAGGCCGCGGCATTGGCATGATGAACGTGGCGGAACGCCTGCACGTGCTCTTTGGCGACGCCGGCAAGATGACGGTCCAAAGCCGCGACGGCCAGGGCACGCTGGTGATGCTGGAACTGCCGGTGCTCCAGCAGGAGGTGCTGGGGGAAAGCGCGTCTGCCGCGATCTACGCCGCGCGCTCCAATACGCGCTTATAGAACTCTTCGTATTCCGGAATGATCCTGGTGGTGCAGAAGCGCGACTGCGCTTCCCATCGCGCCACCTTGCCCATTTCGCGCAAGCGCTTCTCATCCGACAAAATATCAATCGCGTAACCGGCCATGGTTTCCACGTCGCCCACCGGGGCCAGAAAGCCGGTGCGTCCGTGCTCAATCACTTCCGGCACGCCGCCGACCGACGTTCCCACCGTCGGCACTTCGCACGCCATGGCTTCCAGGGCCGCCAGGCCGAATGATTCCATCTCGCTGGGCGCCAGCATCAGGTCGGCGAAAGCCAGCTTTTCATTTACGCGGTCCACTTTGCCCAGAAATTCCACTTTGTCGCGCAGGCCTTTTTGGCTCACCAGCCATTCGGCTTGCGAGCGGTCTGGGCCATCGCCCATCAGCAGCAGGCGCGAAGGCATCTTCTTGTGCACGCGGTCAAAGATTTCAATCACGTCACAGATGCGCTTGACCGGACGGAAATTGGAAACGTGCACCAGGATTCGCTCGTCTTTATCGGCAAATTTCGCGCGATTGTCCGCCGCCTTGGGATCGCGCAAGTAGGTATCACAGTTGACGAAGTTATAAATCACCTCAATGTGATGGCGGATCGCAAACTCCTGCAGCGTAACCTTCTTCAGGTAGTTGGAAATGGCGGTGACACCGTCGCTCTGCTCAATGGCGTATCGCGTCACCGGAAGATATGAGCGGTCCGCGCCCACAATGGTAATGTCCGTGCCATGCAGCGTGGTCACAAACGGCAGTTTGCGCGCCTTTCCGTTCTCCTGCGCCGCGAGCATTTGCCGCGCCAGGAGCGCGCTCACCGAATGTGGAATGGCGTAATGTACATGCAGAATATCCAGCTCATAAATTTGCGCAACCTCCGCCATGCGCGTAGCCAGCGCGAGATCATACGGCGGATATTCAAACAGCG
Source organism: Terriglobia bacterium (assembly GCA_041486545.1). Classification (GTDB taxonomy): domain Bacteria; phylum Acidobacteriota; class Terriglobia; order Terriglobales; family Acidobacteriaceae; genus Angelobacter. The sequence continues at coordinate 13,346 of JBGPLR010000012.1, read as the reverse complement.
GATACTGCGACACCGTAACTTCGTGGAAAAAAATCTGGGGATGCGCGTTGGTCAAACGGATGGGCTGCTGGTAGGCGATGAAGTGCACTTCATGGCCGCGCGCCGCCAGTTCAATGCCCAGCTCGGTGCCGACCACGCCGCTGCCGCCATACGTGGGATAACAGGTGATGCCGATTTTCATTCTTGTTGTCGCTCCGCTCCATACCGCTCACCGATTTTGCCAGCGCCACGATTCATCTGCACTACCGCCCGCTCGCATGCAAGCCGGACTCGCGGCGGGCGCGATTGGGCCTTGGTCTACCTTATCAGACACATGACGTGCGCCATGGTTTGATTCCCTGCAGCGCGCGCGGATTCACAATTCTTATGGCGTCCTTTGGTTGAAGTACTTGTTGCCGCGCTGGGAGACACTTCGAAACGCCACAACCTCAGCGTAGAGACGTAGCATCGCTACGTCTCAAACGGATCGCGTCATTACTGTTATCACGATAGGTCCGCGTACGAAATCAATTCAATCCCGCAGCGTGAGATTAGACTCTTGGTCTCCGCCGACGTAAGCGCCCCCAACTCCACTTCACGAGACTTGAGCAAGCGCGTGCCCGCTGTCTGCAGATCGGCGTCCGCGTATCCCGGATGGCAGACCAATTCCCAGGTACCCTCAGGCAGCGTCTCCAGGATGGACAGCAGCATTCTCTGGTCAAGACTGCCGGTGGCTGCGATGCCCACCGTACCGTCCGTGGTGAGCATGTTTTCTTCGCGCACCGCTTTGCGGAACTTTGCCGCAAACACCTGAAGCATGGTGACCTCCGTGGCCCGCAGCAGTAACCCGCGGTTGGCGAATACATTACCGAGAAGCCGGCTGCGCCGCGGCTCAAAGGGATTGCGCACGGCACGCAGCCCGCAGGCCCTTGCTGCGCGCAGCACAGGCCGCAGCACCTGGGGGAAAATGTGGGTGTGCTTGTGGGTGTCCACGTGGGTAAGCGGGATGCCGGCGGCTTGGACTTTGCGTATCTGCGCTTCGGCTTCGCGCTCGATTTCGTCTGCGGAGATCTTCTTGCGCACCGCCGCCAGCGCAAATTGCTTCAGGCTGGAACGAAACCGCGTCCCATTGTTGGTAAGCGTCGCCAGGCCGGAAGAAACAGGCTGGCCGTCAATCAGCACCACGTGGCATCCGGTCTTGAGCGCGGGCAACGACTTCGCGGACGCCACCGCCTCATGAAACGCGCCCCCATCGGCCATGACGGTGGCCGACGTTACCACGCCGGAACGGCTGGCCTCAGCAATGGCCCGGTTCACGCCCAGGGTCAGGCCAAAATCGTCAGCGTTGATGATCAGGCGGCGCACTGGTGAAGTCTAACAAAAGGCGATCAACCACACCCTTAACCACAAAGGACGCGAAGGAACACAAAAGGGGAAATCTCGAGCGCAGCTTTTTCTGAAATCTCGAGCGTAGCGAGAGATCCATATCGCCTCGAAAGATCCTTTTGAACGGCAAGAAAGGTTTTCACAATCCCTTTCGCTTCCTCCGTGTTTCAAAGGTTTTGGATTTGGTTTTGAGCTTTTCCTCTTCGTGATCCTTCGTGTCCTTTGTGGTTGGCCGTTGCTTTTGTGCTACTCTCCTGGCCGCAAGTACAGCGCCGGCACGTTGCTGCTCTTCACCAGTTCGTTGAACGCCGGCACATCCGTGGACATGATCTGCTTCCATGCAGCCAGTTGTTCGTCCACCTGACCGCGCAGCATCTTGAAGACTTCATACTGCTGTCTGGTGGGAGCGCCGTCGCCTGCCTGGACGATGGCGCTGAATGTGTCCAACTGTTCGTTGAGCATGTTGGGGAACGCCAGGTTGCCCTCCGACCCCTTCATGTTCACCTGAATTAGCCTTTCTTCCACCGGCGTCATCTTTTTGTCGAGGGCGTCCGCCTGGGCAAGCAGAGGTTTCATTGCGGCGTCGCTTTCCAGCCGCTGATGCAGGGATTTGAGCTCCGCACGCAGGGCGCGAATCTGGTTTACGCCACGATGCAGATCGGTGTTGGCGTCGCGCACCTGCATGGCCAGGTCAAACTGTTTTTGCAAGTCGTCCAGCTTCATGTCCTTCACGCGCGGATCCAGAGCCAGCTCCAGCGGCTGCGTCTGGCTTTGACCGCCGGCGGTGATCTTCACGGTGTATTGTCCGGGCATGGCGATTGGGCCTTGCGGGCCCTGCCCGCTGTAAAACGCTCCGGGAATTTTTACCGGCTGTTCCCAGCGCAGGTTCCAGGCATAGCGATTCATGCCTGCCGCGGCGGGAATGGTAGTGATCTCTTTCACCTGGTCTGGCCACTCTTGCGGCTGCTCAAATTCTTTCTTCTCTTTGCTGGAGAGCCGGCGCACCAGTTTGCCGCCGCTGTCAAAAATCTCCAACGTCACTTCGTCTTTGGGCGCGGCCTTGAAGTAATAATTAATGATGGCGCCGGGCGGCGGGTTGTCTCCGACCGGGCCGCGGCGGTCAATGTCGGTGGGCAGGTGCAGGCGCAGCGCGGTCTGCGGTTTGTAAAGCGTCATCTCCGCGGCAGCCATGCCCGGCTCCACCTGGCGCAGCGGCGTGATGTCATCCAGCACCCAGAACGAGCGGCCATGGGTGGCGGCAATCAGGTCGTCATCATGGATTTCCAGATCGTGAATGGGGACCGCGGGCAAATTGAGTTTCAGCGCCTGCCAGTGGCCGCCATCATCGCCGGAGAAATAGACGCCGGTCTCCGTGCCGGCAAAGAGCAGCCCTCTGCGTTTGGGATCTTCGCGCACCGAGCGCACGTAGGAGCCCTCCGCAATGCCGTTAGCAATGAGGATCCAGGTTTTGCCGGAATCGCGCGTACGGAAGATCAGCGGGCGGAAGTCGTCCAGCTTGTGGCGGTCCACCGCGACGTAGGTCGTGCCCGCATCGTAATGCGAAGCTTCAATGATGCTGATCAAACTCCACTCCGGCATATCTTTGGGCGTAACGTTGCTCCAGTGCTGTCCGCCGTCCGCGGTCCACTGGATCACCCCGTCGTCGGTGCCGGCCCAGATGGTGTCTTTCTTTACCGGCGATTCGGCCACGGCAAAGATGGTGTCAAAGTACTCCACGCTGGTGATGTCCAGTGTGATGGGCCCGCCGGACGGCTTCTGCTTGGACTTGTCATTGCGCGTCAGGTCTGGACTAATAGCGTCCCAGCTTTGCCCGGCGTTAGTGGATTTGAAGACCATCTCGGCGGCGGAGTAGAGCGTGTTGGGATCGTGCGGCGACACCAGCAGTGGTGAAGTCCAGTTGAAGCGGTGCGGCAGGTTTTCCGCCCCGTTGCCGGAGACATCGAGCGGCATCACGGAAATGTCCACTATTTGCTCGGTGCGCTTGTCAAAGCGTGAGATGAAAGCTTCCGCTCCGGCAAAGGTGATGTTGGGATCAGACGGGTAGGGCGCGATATAACCGCTTTCTCCGCCGCCCACGGCGAACCAGTCCTGCCGCCCGATTACGCCGTCATCGTCATAACTCTTGATGGCGATGGTGGAGTTGTCCTGCTGCGCGCCGTAAATGTAATACGGCCAGCGCTTGTCGGTAATCACATGGTAGAACTGCGCGGTGGGCTGGTTGTATTGGGTGCTCCAGGTGGCGCCGCCGTCAGTGGAGACAGTGGCCCCGCCGTCATTGCCGTTGATCATGCGTTGCGGATTGTCAGGATCAATCCACAGACCGTGATGATCACCGTGCGGCGCGGGCAACAGGTTGAACGTTTTACCGCCGTCAGTGGAACGAAACATTCCCGTATTCAGGGCGTACACCGTGTCCAGCGACTTGGGATCGGCAAAGATGTGGGTGAAGTACCAGGCGCGCTGGCGGAAGCGGCCTTCGTCATTCACGCGCGTCCAGTTTTCGCCGCCGTCGTCAGAGCGGTACAGGCCGCCGTTATCTTTGTTCTCAATCATGGCGTATACGCGGCTGGAGTCGGCCCCGGAAACCGAGACGCCGATGCGTCCCAGGATGCCCGCCGGCAATCCGTTCCCTTCCAGGCGCGTCCAGGTGCTGCCGCCGTCGGTGGACTTGTAGAGGCCGCTGCCCGCGCCGCCGCTGTTCAGGCTCCACGGCGTGCGATAAACCTCCCACAATGCGGCGAACAGCGTATTGGAATTGTTGGGATCAAAGACCACGTCAATCGCGCCGGTCTTTGCATCTTTGAAGAGGACTTTTTGCCACGTAGTTCCGCCGTCAGTGCTGCGGAAAACGCCGCGTTCTTCATTGGGGCCGTAAGCGTGACCCAGCGCCGCGACGAAGACAATGTTCGCGTTCTTGGGATCAACAATCAGGGCGCCGATGTGCCGCGTGTCTTTCAGGCCAATGTTCTTCCAGGTCTTTCCGCCATCCAGGCTCTTGTAAACGCCGTTGCCGTAAGAAATGTTGCCGCGGATACAGGCCTCTCCGGAGCCGGCATAAATAATGTTGTGGTCCGATGGCGAAACCGCTATGGTCCCGATGGAAGCGATCGGCTGCTTATCAAAGATGGGCTGCCAGTTGGCGCCGGCGTCACTGGACTTCCAGACGCCGCTGGACGCTCCGCCAAAATAGAAGACGCTGGGCTCGCCCGGGACGCCGGTCACCGCCAGCACTCGCCCGCCGCGAAACGGGCCCACTTGCCGCCAGCGCATCCCGTTGAACAGCTTCTCGTCAATTTGCGGAGGTTGCGGAGCCGCAGTTGCTTTCGACGGTTTTGGTTTCGGCTGCTGCCCAGGACAAAGCGTTCCAATCGCAGCAAGAGTAACGATGACAACTAATTTCCGGAAGTTCATGGCAGATGGGGCTCCTCAGGATGAAGCGAGGCCATGATAAGAGGCCGATTGGCAATTAGCAAATGGGTACAAATCAGCCATTAGCCATTAGCCCTTGGCAATTAGCGGCACTGCGTCAAAGCCCGTGTTCCGATTGAACAACTGACACTAGTGCAGGAAAAGGCACACATCATCATGAACCTGGCTAAGTGCTAACGGCTAAGTGCTGCCTTTGCTATTTTCCCAACTCCACCACTCCGTCGCGATAATTGATGGCCACCTTCATGTTCTGCAGAAGATCGTAGCCGATGAAGCCGGAGACTTCCGTCCCCAGTTCTTTGCTGAGCGACGGACGATCAAAGGCCACCAGTGTATCCACCGTCTGGTTTGCGGGAGAAAAACGCAGCGTGACGCCGTCCAGGGCAAATACCTTCTTCACGTCGCCGCTCATGCCGCTGACGCGCGGCGTTGCGTCCCGCAGTTTGCCGGCCCGCTGGGCGAGCGTGCTGGTGATGGAACTGACATTGGCCCCCGTGTCCAGGAGAAAGAGGCCGTTGGCGGAGCCATTCACCTGCGCACGAAGAAGCAGCAGATGTCCAAAACTGAAGAACAGCCGCACCCGATCTGCTGGGGCATCGTCGCGGACGCGAACTTCAGCCGTCGCGGCGGAAAGCACGGGCAACGGCGCCAGGCGCAGGCGGTGCGCGGGAAAATCAAGCGTGACCAGATGCTGCGCCAGGAAGTTGGTGCCCACAATTCCTTCAATGTCGCCCATGTCGCCCTTCATGGAGACATGCACCAGGCAATCATGAAACTCCAGCTCGCCGATGACCACTTTGTCCACCCAGGCAAAGTAACCGGCCGCCGGCCCGGCGTCGCCGGCACCTTCCAATCCGTAGTCGGAGATTTTCTTGGCGCCAATCTTTTCAGCCAGCTTGCGAGGAATGGTGACCCAGGTGGCGCCGGTGTCGAGCAGCAGAGTGGCGCTGGCGGCATCGTTGAACCTGACGCGCAGGCCCGCGCCCCGCACCATCCGCGGACGGGGCGCGATGATTTCCATTTTCATGTCCGCCTGGCTGACGTCTTTCGCTGCAACCCAAATCTTGCGGTCAGCAATGTGCCGGAGCAGTTCCACAAAATCGCGCTCGCGCCGCTCTTGGTCGCGGTCAGAGCGGTATTCCGCCAGGTGCTTTTCCAGCCCGCGGACGTTCTCCGGATACGGCAGCAGAGCGGCCCAGTTGTAGAGGATGTCTCCGTCGTCGGGGTCTAACTCATGGGCTTTGGTGAACGCCACCTGGGCCTGGTCCTGGCGAGACAACGCCAGCAAGAGCTTCCCTTTCCCCAGCCACGCGCGAGCACATTTTTCGTCCAGCGCGCTTGCGGACTCGTACTCCGTTTGAGCGTCCGGCATCAACCCGCGGCGGAAGTAAACATCACCACGCGCCGCGTGCAGCCGCGCCGACTGCGGGAAATGTTCCAGCGCGCTGCGCGATTCTTCTTCCGCAGCCACCACGTCATCCAGCTTGAGCAGGCTCTGCACCAGGCCGGCGTAGGCCGCCTGCAGCGACGGGTCTTTGGCGATGAGGGCGCGGTACGCCGCCGCAGCGTCCGTAAATTGCCCTTGCTTGAACAAAGCGCGCGCGGAGACAAGAGGCTGTGCCGCTGGAGCGACGGACGCCGGCTGGGCGCTGGCGGAGACGGCCACACAGAGCCACAGCAGCGCTGTCTTGGTTGCAATTGCTTTGAGCGCGACTGGGAAAAAGCCCTTTGCTGGAAGCTTTGAAACTCTGGTCACTCCAGAATCTTCTCACAAAAAAACCGGGCGCCTGCATAAGACGCCCGGTATGATTCAACGGGCCACTAGTCTACCTTGGTTGCCGTCACTTCAATCTGGGTGCGTTTCTTGCTGTTGACGTCATCAATGGTAGCGATGACGGTAGGCTTCCCCGGAATCACAACAGTCCCGGTGCTGACGCTGGCAGTCCGCAGCATCGGTCCTGCGCTGTTCTTAGGGTCAGCAAACTGCTGTTCCAGAACGAAGTTGCTGATGTTGACGTCGCACTGCACGGGCAGCTTGCCGGCCAGCGGCTCTTTCAGCCAGCAACGAATTTCCAGGCCAGCATCAATGTATTGGAGCTTCTTCTCCTCCACATAGATGGGGACCCGCGTAGACACGCGGATGGTCGCCGGAGGCCCGCCGCCGGTGCTCCTGATCATGCTGTATTCGCGTTGGTTGATGCGTTTGCCGTCTTCCGCCTCAGAGATGACAAAACTCAATTTGTAAAAGCTTTCTGCAAAAGACGCTTTGGATTCCTGCTCCGAAGCGTCTTTCTTGGCGGACTGGTCGGCACTCCTGGCGGGGGGTTGAGCGAACCCGGTTTGAGCCAAAAAAGCCGGAACCAGTCCAAGGACCACCACGATTTTCCATAACGATTTCATGAATATCTCCTATCGAGTATTGCTGGGTTGATTTGTAGATCCACGAGCCGGCAAAGCCGACTGATCTTGCGGCGGTGCATCGGTGGGCGGCTCATCGGGATGGCTCTGGGCCACAAGCTCTTGCCGCGGCGTGGCCGCCATATAGCGAAACAGCAGCTTTTCCTGCTCGGACAGCGGCGAGGGCGAAGGAAAGACGTCCTGCCGTACGTCCACCACTTGAACTTTCGGACTCCGCTTGCGATGAGGCGCGCGCGACGGGGCTTCTCTTGAGCTTTCCTGCCTTGCGTCTTCCTGCGGCGGTGTATGTGCTGGCGCGACAATCTGGGGCGATGGCGGATTGACCACCACTTGCGGCGCCTGCCGCTGTGCCGGCCGGAAGAAATAAGCTGCGAGCAGAACCGCGACGACGGCAACCGCCGCCGCTCCCGCCCACATCCAGATCAGGTTCCATCCCCTGCTGGTTGCGGACTCTTCCCGCAAATTCGCCAGAATGCGGGTCTCCAGCCCCGGACGCGGCTCCGCCGAAGAGTAGGTGGAGAGCAGGTTGTCCAGCATTGCGTCCAGCTTGTGGTCTTTTTCCTGTCCGTCTTTTTTCTGATCAGCCACGGTTCTTCACCTCCATCAATGCGGAAAGCTTTTCTTTGAGCAAGCGCCGCGCGCGCATCAACCGGGTGCGCACCGAGCTTTCCGGAATGCCCATCACCTCGGCGATCTCCGCCGAATTCAGCTCCTGCACTGTGGAAAGCTCCAGCGGCTGGCGCAGATCTTCCGGAAGGCCGGCCATGAGCTTTTCCAACAGTTGCGCCATCTGACGTCCGGCCGCTTTCTCGTCGGGCGCCAGGGCGCTGTCCGGAATCTGGTCTAGCGCCGCGTGTCCTAAGAAATCATCGCCGGATGCTGCGACGGCGGCTTCGGCCGAAACCTCACGGTCGCCCGACACCGCCCGTCGCGAACGCCGGTCCAGCGCGGTGGTCCAGGCGACGCGGGCCAGCCACGTCTTGATATTGCGAATCTGGGCCAAGAGGTTTTTAGATCGCTGTGCCGACTTTAGCGCTTTGAGGAAGCATTCCTGCGCGGCATCTTCCGCGTCATGATGATTGCGCAGGATAGAGTATGCGATGCGGAAAACCATCAGCGTGTGTTCGGCCACCAGGGATTCCACGATCGCTCCCGGGGTTTGCGCCGCGCTGACGCTAGTCTGTTTCAGGACCGTCTCTCCCAGAATTGCCTGCCCAGCCATTATGCCTTCCTGAATAGAAGGACTGCAGGAGAACGGAAAGTGTTCTGATTTTTTGCGAAGGAGTCTTTAAGACAGCGATGGAGATACCACGGCCGATTCCGCGCTGGCCACCGTCAGCACCGGCAGTTCCAACGCGATGCGCGCGCCGCCGGGTTCCAGGTTCATGGCGTGAATTTCACCGCCATGTTCTTTCACAATGCCGTAGCAGATGCTCAGACCCAGCCCGGTGCCTTTGCCGACCGGCTTGGTGGTATAGAAAGGATCGAAAACGCGGTTGGGATCGGCGAATCCGGGGCCATTGTCATCAAAGAACATGACTACGCGGTCGCCGCGGCGGGCGGCCTCAATGCGAATGCGTTTGTGGCGGTTGCTCTCCAGCGCGTCCATGGAATTGTTCAACAGGTTGAGCAGGATCTGCTTGAACTGGTCTTCATCGAGCGCCACCTGCGGGAGATCAGAGGCCACGTTCATTTGTATGTCAACATCATTGTTGCGGATGTGGTATTCGCGCAGCGCGAGGACGTCCACCAGCAGCGTCTGCAGGTTGGCCGATTTCTTTTCCAGATTGTTCTTCCGGGCAAAGCGCAGCAGGTTCTCAATGATGCGGCGCATCCGCTGGGCCTCACGGGTCATCTTTTCCAGCTTGTGACGGGCCGGACCGGCCTTAATGTCGTCGGTCATGAGCTCGGAGTAGCCGATGATGGAGGTCAGCGGGTTATTCAGCTCGTGGGCCACGCCGGCCACCAACTGGCCAATCGCCGCCATTTTTTCTGAGCGCACCAACTGGCGGTGCAGAGCGGCATTGTCCACCGTCACGGCCAGGTCGCCGGCCAGCAACTCAATCTTGGACATCTCTTCCGCATTCACGCGCGCCAGGTCGCGGGGATCGTCGAGGGAAATCACGCCCACGTAGGCGCCGCGTGTGGATTGCAGCGGCACAAACAGCCGGTCGCCTTTGCTCCAGCGCGGGTCATCGGGAACCTCAAGTTCGCTCACCGTCAACCGGTACGAAGTAAGTTCGTGTGCCCGCACCAGACGTGAGGTCCCGCCCAGCCGGGTCCCCTTATGAAAGATCTTCACGAGATCTTCCATGGTCCACAGGCTGGCACAATTGTTCCTGATCTGCGCGACTTCTGCGTCCGTCATGCCGGCGCACCCGGCGGAATAGAGGTTGCGGCTGTCACTGCTGAGTACGATGCTCACGCGCCGGAAAGTGCTGGTCTCACTGATGGCCAGGGCAATCTCCTGGCTCAGCGGGTTTACGTCCACGCCGGTCAGCAGGCGCGAGGTGATGCCGGCAAACTTCTGCATCTGCTCGTTGACTTCGTATTCGCGATTGATGGCCGATTGCAGGACTTCCGACTTCTCTTCCAGCAAGGTGAGAATCATGCCGAACGCCACGAAGAGCTTGGGTGTATTCCAAAGCTCAGGGCTGATCTTTAAGTTGGGGAAGTGGACGTAAAGGAATTGTCCCAGGGGAAATACCATGCCCCACAGCAAGAACCCTCCGGCACTGGTGATGACGCCGGGAGTCCAGCGGCGGTAGCGCCGCCAATAGAGGAAAGCCGGCAGCCCAAAGCCGGCCGTCAGCAGCGCCAGCAGGCCAAAGTCGTAGTCATGATGCCAGATTCGATAAATAGAGAAAGTGCCCGCGACCATGACCGGCGGCATCCAGATCAGGGCCTCAGCCGTGAGCTTTCTAAACAAGGCCACGAAGACCGGAGCGCCATAAAAGATCAAGGCAATGCAGACGATATAAAGACTGCGCCAGTGGCTCTCAAACGCGTAGGCCACGGTGTAGCCCAGCGTGGGCACACCCGCCAGGATCACCAGCCCGGCAGTCAGCTTCTTGTTCTCAAAGAAAGAGGTCAGTGAAGCAACAAAGAATAACGACGCCAGCAGGAGAGCGCCCTGGTTCGCGATGAACTGCTCAGGAGTCAGGTTGCGGTCCGCGGGCTCAAAGATTCCCACCACGAAATGAACGAAGATGAGGACCCAGGCCACGGTCCACAGATTCAAGCGCGCCGAATTTACCCGGCGATGCAGGGCCACGAATATTCCCACCAGTACGGCCAGTACCAAGATGGTGGGAAGTTTGTCGAATAATTCAGGCATCTTGCGCCCAACTCAAGGCTGGGCCGAGCGTAACACAGAGGTATCAGTTCCAAGAGCGTAAAAGGACAATGTACGGTAACCTTGGTAACAGTACCCAGTTGTGGATCAGGGCGCAAATTCTGGCCCTGACTGATGGCCCAAAGTGAGAGTTGGCAACGCCGTGGCGCGTTCGCTGGACTTCAACCGGTGGCGCGGCTCAAAATGGTTGCCGCCCGGGAAAAGTAGTGGGGAAACCGCCGATCTCGCGGAATTCGCGTGGTCCAGCCACAGTGTGAGCTGATTCAATAAGAGGTCTTTGTGAAAAGCATTTTTGGATCGGACGCCTATTCACCTGCGGAGGTGGCTAAGCGCGTAGAAAGCACCGGCGTTGCAAAAGCGCAGCTTCCCCTGTTGACCATGGCGATTTTAGGGGTCATGGCAGGGGGATTCATTGGTTTGGGCGGCCTTGGCTTCACCCTGGTTGCCAGTGATCTTCGCCTCGGGTTTGCCGTCAGCCGATTGTTAGGCGGTATTTCGTTTTCACTGGGACTCATCTTAGTGGTGGTTGCAGGCGCGGAATTGTTTACGGGCAACAACCTGTTGGTGATGGCCTGGGCCACGCGAAAGATATCGACCGCCGAGATGCTAAGAAACTGGCTGGTGGTCTTCTTGTCCAATGCGGTTGGAGCCATGGGTCTGGCTTTAATCGTCGTGTTCTCACATCATCCCGACATGAATCAAGGCGGCATCGCAGTTGCAGCCGTCAAGATCGCTGTTGCAAAAACATCATTACCGTTCTGGGAGGCCTTCTTCAAGGGAGTTCTGTGCAATATTCTCGTTTGCCTGGCCGTCTGGATGGCCATGGCGGGCAGGACCATTACGGACAAGATCCTGGCGGTGGTATTTCCGATTTCGGCGTTTGTTGCGGCCGGCTTCGAGCACAGCATAGCTAATCTGTACTTCATTCCTTTGGGCATGTGGCTGCAGCATTCCACTCCCGCAGCGGGCCTAAACGAAATGGCCCGCCTGAATGTCAGGGGGATGATGGGCAATCTGGTCCCTGTGACCCTGGGGAATATCCTGGGGGGTAGCGGGATGGTGGCCCTGGTCTATTATCTGGTGTATCTGCGTCCGGCCAGAAAGGCCGGCGGCGATTCAACTTTGTTGTCCTGAGAGCCTCAAGGAAAGGCAGTGGACCTCCGAGCAGATCGATCAAGAATCGCTCTCGGGTTTTGACCCGCGACGGCGGCTACTTCTATACTGCAAATGCAGCGTCACATTGGCGGCGGGGCGGTTAGCTCAGCTGGTTAGAGCGCCTGCCTTACAAGCAGGAGGTCCACGGTTCGAGTCCGTGACCGCCCACCATATCCCGCTCGGGACTCCACCCCTGGTCGCACGGCCAAAAGCCACAAACGGATTTCCGATTCATTCAAAAATGCCAGTGGGTTTTTATTTGCGGAAAGCGGATCTGCGTTTTTCCACGGGTCTACGCGGCATTTCGGACACAATCGCTTAACTGAGCACTTATGCTCAGTCTTCAATACCTCCTAAATGAGAGAGTTAGTGTGATTATTTGTGAGCAAGACCGCGCTCATTTCCACATTTCGTCTGAGGAAGCGCCCTGAAGTACCTGCTGCCGTCCACACAGAGGTGAACGAATGTTTTTGGCCAGCAAGGCCGCTTGCACCGGGATCGCCTTTGTGTTGCTGTCCACTGGGCCGCCGGCGCTGCGTCTCACGGATGTCGCTTCGGAAACTGGCGGCAACAAACCACTGCCAACAATCGGGCAGCGGACTGATGTCAAAGCAACACAGCAAAAACTAAGCGACAAGGGGCACTACCGAGGCAAGGTCGATGGCGTGTTCGGCGTCAGGACCAGAGCAAGCATCCGCGGCTTCCAGAAGGCCGAGAATCTGCCAGTGACGGGTCAACTTGATACCCCAACTGCCGGCAAGCTCGGAGTCACACCCGAGCATCGCGTGGAGATCAGCCGCGATACTTCGAAGAGTAAGCCTTCAGCGCGCATCGAATGGCGACGGGACCCACGCAGGGCAGGTAAGGCTTCCCGGAAATCCGTCAAGCCTGATGATCCACTTGACGGCCAGCGTGCAAGCGGCGAGAAGCCGCCTGACCATAAAGACGATTAGCTCCGGACCCCCCTGTCACACGATGGCAGCATCTATATCCAGAAGGAAATAATGAATCGCACACATATTTTGTCCCGTTCGCTGCTCTTGGTTGCAGCTTTTGGCTTTCTAGGCTGCGGAGCAACCTCGGTAGCACCTCCACCAGGGTCACCCGCTGCGGCCGTACCCGTGTCCGATCATGTCTTTGTCGTCATGCTGGAAAATCATGGTTTTGGCCAGGTCGTTGGCAACCCTGCCATGCCGTATCTGAATTCACTGGCGACACAGCATGCTCTGGCCACCGCTTATTTCGCTGACGCGCATCCTTCCATTCCCAACTACTTCATGTTGACTACGGGAAAACTTGAGACTCTTGATGACAATTTCACCGGTACGATTCTTGACGACAACATAATCCGTGCGCTTGCCGGAGCGAACAAGACATGGAAGGCCTATATTGAAAGCCTGCCTTCAACGGGATATACCGGCCCGAATGCAGGGCCATACTTGAAACGGCACAATCCTTTTTCTTATCTGAGCGACGTCACAGGGTCGAGTGCGCAAGCAGCGAACATGGTCCTATTCAGTCAGTTCTCTGCCGACCTGGCCGCTGGACCTCTGGCAAACTTTGTTTTCATTCTTCCGAACTCGCAGAACGACGGGCACGATTG
>JBGPLR010000011.1:0-17682 GCA_041486545.1 Terriglobia bacterium | reverse complement strand
CGAAGAGCTGGAAGCGCTTCATCGGACCGCACCATCGCCGTCAATGGCCGCAATCATGCGTCCCGCGACGTCTGCCGCCGCGGCTCCGGGCTTGCCATGCACGCGGACCAGCAGCACGATGCGCGGATGCCCGGCCGGCGCCATCACCACAGCAAAACCATCACCGGGAGCTTTCTTCGTATGGGTACACGGGGCTGTCCCCGTCTTGGCCAGCGCGGTTGTGCGCGGCAACTCCGCGCTCACCGCTTTTCCTGTACCTCTCTGCGCGGACATAGCCATACCGCTGAGCACCTGAGCCGCAGCACGCTCTTCGCCCAGACTCGCCAGCTCCAAATATGCGTGGACCAACGCCAGCGGGGCCGCTCTTCCGCTCAGGCCGTCGGTGGCCGGACTCACGCCAAAACGCTCCAGCGTGGACGCTGCAAAATCAGGCGCTGAACCTGCGGCCAATTGCCGGAAGTAAGAGTTGCAGGAGAAAGCAATCGCCGGGACGATTCCCAGGTTCCCGTGTCCGCGCGGCAACCAGCATGTCTTCTTGCCTTCGCAGCGATAGCGCGGGAACGACGCGTGCGCTCGGCCATATGCCACGGCCACGAACGGCTTGACCAGCGAGCCCACAGGAACCACGCGATCGGCATCCGGCCATCGCTGAGCGACGACTTGGCCATTCTCATCCAGCGCGATGTAGGAAAGGTCCGGGCTGGTAAATTGCCGGTCGAAGACTGCGGCCGCAGATTGCGCGTGCAGATCGCCGGCTGAAACGCAAGCCGGCAACGCGGGCTGCCACAACAACAGCAGCAGCAATCCAGTTCGCGCCGCCTTCGCTTTGGTTACTGCGTCCAATGATAGGTTACCGTCTGCTGGATTCTATCCTTATTCTGGCGCATGACCACTTCTTCAGACTCCACGCGGGCAAAGCTGCGGCTGAAGCTGGCCAGATTGCGGGAAAAGAATTGCGGTTCGTTACCCGACGCGCCTGAACCACGGTCCACCAGGGACGTGAACTCATAGAAGTTCTGCCGTTCGCGACTATGGCTGAAACCTGCGGCATAGGTCACCGGCGAAGCTGCAGGAGTCTTGGCTTGCAGCACCGCGGACAAAGCCGCCGCGTCATTCGCGAAAAACAGCAACTTGCCGCGCACGGCCACCTGCAGGGGCGAGAGCCCGTCAAGTTCGAAATAACCGCCAGCATCTTTCACTTCCCGCCACTGGACGCCGAGCCGTGACGCCGTCAAGCCCGGCGCTAGCACATCCTGCACCGCTTTCTGGATGGCGGGAAAATCCCAGTCGTTGGCGGCGGCAATCACCACTACGGAAGGGTTGCCCAGCAGCACACCGTCTGTGTTCTTGCGCGTGGACTGCACCACCAGCATGGCTTGCACATTGGCGCTGTTAAATTGGTTCTGCAAACCTTCGCGCGCGTTTCCGCCGACCGTGCGCGAAGCAGGCTCCACGTCAATGCGCGTTTCCAGGTCAGAGCTGGAGCCGGTTTGGCCGCCTCCTAGCTGCACCTGGGGAGCAAGTTTTTCTCCGGGCGCTGCGCCAAAATGCGGCGCGATGATCTTTTGCTCCACCACGGCCAGGCTGCTTTTGGCGTCCGTTTTGCCGGCGCGATAGAACCCGTAATCTTTGGGCACCATGCCCAGGAGTCCAGTCACCACCTGCGCGGACTGCGCCAGGGATGTGTCTTCGTCGCTGCTCTTGGCCGGCAGGATTGACCTCTCCTCGCGATAAGCCGCGCCTTCGCGGTAGAGGTCTGACACAGCGCTTTCGTAGCTCTGCATCTCAGTGATGTTCTGCTGCACCCAATAGGTACGGAAGTGCGGAGTCACTGCGAGCTTTTCCAGATGCATCACCATGCGCAAGTCGCCCGCCGCCGGAGGCGCCGCTGCCAGGGCCTTGGTGTACCAGCCTTCCTGCCGGATGGTGTGGCCCTTGCTCCCGCCCAGTAATTCCAGCGCGCCGGCCACCAGGTCTTCGCGTGTGGCAAGGACCAGGTAGTCGTCGGCCACGGCAAAAGCCACCACACGTCCGGAGGCTTCGTCCTTGCGCGTGTAAAACGCCTTTCCTCCGGCCATGCGCGGCTGGAACTTGTTCCGCGACTGCCACAGCGGTGACTGCACAAAACTTCCAGAACTCATGCGGCTGATGTACAGGAATTCCAATTCGCCGACGTTGTAAATCGCCAGCGCGCTTTCCTTGCCCGCGGCGTCATCCAGGAACTTCATGTTCGGCGGAACACCAGCGGCCACGGCAAATTCGTCGGAGGCTTTGCTGAGCCGCAGGAAGAGCCGCGAATTCGAGAAGACGCGATAGTCGTCACTCTTCAACCACTGGGCTTTCTCCGGCGACGTATTCCAGTCCTTCATCAGGCCGGCAAAATCCTTGGCTTCGATATACAGCAGCGCGCCTTCCGGCACCAACTGGTCAAGCGGACGGGCTGCGCGTGCGGGCCCCTGGTACAGCGTCCAGCCGACGACTCCAGTAATGCACAGAGCCAGCATCGCGACGAACGATAGTCTCATTTGCAATCTCATAGCCCGGCTCCTTTCCTTGCCGGCGCCGCAGCCGGCGGTGGCGAACTGGATGGTCCTGGTTCTGGAATACGCGGACGCACCACGTGCTCCTGTTCCAGCTCCGTCCGCACCATGGGCAGGCGGGCAGCATTGGCGGCACGGCGGCGCTGCGCGGCGCGAATCTGCTGCACCTGTTTGTTGATTTGCGACTTGATCGCTGCATCGGTCTCCAGGCTGTAGGCGCGGCGCAAGTAGACCAGCGCCTGGTCGGACGCGCCGGTCTTGTCGAACGCCTGGCCCAGATCGCGGTTGATCTCCGCCCATTCTTTTGGGGGCAGTTTCATGAAGTCACGCAGCGACCCGTCGGCGGCCGTCTGGTCGTCCACCAGTTCGTCGTCCTCATCGGTAGTGCGCCGCCTGCCGTAAGCTGACTCAAAAATGCTGTTCTGCAGGAAGGGCTTCATCACGGCAATGGCCAGTTCGTAATTTCCGCTGGCGCCGGCGGCTTTGAGAAGCGGCACGCGTGCTGCATCGCCGCTGGGATTGTCCTCCAGCGCCGCCCGCAGCAGAACGATGCGCGCGCTGGCCGGCAAGTTCTCAGCAGCCTTCAGGCGCGCGGCGAAGAAGAAAGGCTGGTTGGCGTCGCCGGGACTGATGAAGCCGCTGCCCGCTACTAGCGTCAGTTCCCTGCTGCCAAGGTCGGCCGCTCCCGCGCCGCCCAGGGAACGGGCCGCACTGAGCCGGGTTTCATACGGGGCCGCAGAACTGGAAGCCACGGCGGCCAGTTCTTTGCGAGTTGAATCAGGATTCTGGTTGGCCGCCAGCCGCGCTTGCGCCAGTCGAACGCGATAGTCGGCATTCCACGGGACAGCTTTGACCAGTTCTTCCAGGAAGCCCACAGCTTCAGCCGGATGTCCGGTGCGCATGAGCAACGCCGCGGCAGGGCCCTGGGTCTCAAAAGGATTGCCGACCACCAGCGCCATGCGCCGCAGCAAACCCACGCCGCTTTCCAGGTCGCCGGACTGTATGCGTATGTCCGCCAGGCCGAGCATATTGGCGGCGCTAAGATTGTGGTTCTCGATTTCCCGGGCAAAGACAAATTCCAGAATCGTGCGCGCGGATTGCTTGTCGCCAGCCTGCTGCAGCTCAGTCGCGGTCTTGCGCAGGATGTCGCTGGCCGGAGCGTGCTCTGCGTCGGCGCGATAGCCTTCAATCACGGGACCCAGCGTGTTGTTCAGCGCAGCCAGTTTGAGCTGCAGAGGAACCAGCGCCGCCTGCTGCGTATCCCACATGGTCTTCGGCAACGCGCTCAGCTCGCCGCGCGCGCGATCATACTGTTTGGTCTTGAAGAGGTATTGCAGCCACTCGATGCGAAGCCCCTCAAGCTGGCCCTGAGCATAATCGCGCGTGCCGCCTTCTGACTTCTCTACCTGCTCCTGGGCCAGCGTTAGGATTCGCGTGTACAGCGGCTCGGGATCAAGATGAAGATTGGTGGTGGAAATCAATTGCCGCAGGAATGAAAGTTTCTCCGGCGAATCGTTGCCCAGGTCCAGCGCCAGCGCCGTGGCCGCGGCCGAGTTCTCCATCTTGGGCAGCGTGCTTTGCAACAAAGGCAGGACGCGGTACACGCCGTTGTTGCGGACGTAAGCATGCAGAGTTTCTACGATGTCCGGCTGAAACTGCGCCAAGAGGCGCCGCGTAGCCAGATTGTTGACGGTGGCCGAGTAGTCTCCCCAGAATGTTTCCGGCGCGCCGCGCATACCGGCCTCCGCTTTCAACAACTCCACCACACGTTTCCATTCGGCAATGGCCTGGTCGTTCTTCTTTTGCTTCCAGTAAATCCCGGCCAGGCGGTTGTGGACGTCAAGTCGCTGCGGAGCCAGTTCCATCACATGCTGGTAGTCGGCGATGGCCCGCGCCTGGTCACCGGAGTCCTCATAGTACAACGCCGTGTTGAAGTAGGCTGCAGCCCGCGCCGGAGTGTGCTCCATCTCCGCCGGCAAGAAATCTTCAGGATCGCCTTTCTTGGTGGCGCCCAGATACTCGCCGTAACGCGAGCCGTAATAGAACCATATGTCACCAGCCAGAGCCTGGTTGCGGTCCAGGGGTTTGCCCAGGCGCTCGCCGATGGTGCGGTCACTCAGCGCGGTCTGGAAAGCGTTCTGGGTTTGCGACGACGCCGCTTTGAGATCAAGATCAGTGAAATACAGACCGGCCAGCGCGCTGTATGCCGAATCCCACACGGCGGGCCGCTCCTGGCGTCCGGCGTGGATGGCGGACAGTGTCCGCTTCAAGTCCGAATGCGCCAGAAGGAAGTTGGCGACGGCATCGCGCCGAAGCTTGCTCGCAGCCATGCTTTCCAGTTCCTGCGGCGCCTTGGCCAGCAGCAATTCAAAATAACGGTCCTGTGAGAGCGGGCTGATGGCGTCCATCTTGCGATAAACGCGCAACTCGTCGTCGCTGCTGCCGGCCATGTTAAACGTCTGGGCAGAGCGCTGCAGATAACCGAACTTCGTGTCTTGCCGGCTGGCGCCGGCAATGCGCTCCCACTGTCCGCCCAGCTCCATCAGCCGCAACCGGCGCACCTGCAGGGCATCAAGGTTCTGCGCCCAGGGACGATCTTGTCGTCCGGCTTGCGCTTGCTCGTACAGCAGCTTGACCTGGAATTCCGCGAACCCGGCCTTCTCCGCCAGCGGCATCAGGAAGTCATACGCCTGTTCGCGCGACAAAGCGGCGTTTTTGGCGTCCAACGCGCGCGCCATCGCCAGCTTTTCTTCCGGCGTGAAATACTTGGCGGCCGCAGTTCCCATCTCGCGCATGCAGGCGGCCATTCCGTTGCGAGCATTGTTGGTGCGCGTGAGCAGCAGGTTCTTGCGCAACTCCGCGTTGGTGACCGCATCCAAACCGTTCTTGCCCACTTGCTGCGCCAGCGATGGCAACTGCTGCGCGCCGGCGATCGCGGCTTGTAATCTCTGGTACGCCGCTTCATGCTGCCGCAGCCGCGTCATAATGCGCGTGTACACTTGCGCGCCTGCGTGGTTCTCAGAGCTGGCCAGCAGATCATCGCCGGCAACGCTGGCGCCTTTTTCGGCGTACTCGCGCGCTTGCGCCAGCATGCCCCAGCCGTCCAGTCTTTCTGCGACGGTAAAATACTTGCCCGGCGCTTCCGGACGTCCATCGAGCAACGCCGTCTTCAACGCCTGGACCACCAAGTCCGGCTTGCTTTGGCGGGCGCGAATCTCGGCGACTTTCTCCATCCACTTTGTGTCGTGATACGCCAGCTCGTACAGCGACGCGTAGTCCGCGGCGGCGTCATCAAAGCGTGACAAACGCTCTTCCAACGCGGCACGCGCGGTCATTAAGTCCGTGCGGTCCGGCCGCACTTTGATGGCCTGCGAGTACGTGCGGATGGCGGCGTCAAAATCCTCATAGTTTGCCTGCACGCGCGCCAGCACCACGGCCCAGCGTGAATCCTTGGGCGAAGCCGCGACAGTCTTGGCATAGAAATTCAGCAACTGGTCCTTGCGCTGGTAGCGCTGCGCGTAAAACGCGGCCTCGGTGGTCAAGCCAGCGTCTTCCGGATAAGCGTTGATGATCTCCACGTACTGGTCCACAGCTCCGGCGTAATCCTTGAGCGACGTAAGCGCGGGAACCAGCCCGCGACGCAGCGCGGCAATGCGCGCCTTGCGTTCGTCCTGGGAGAGCGTGGATTTCTGGAACAGCTTGATCTTGTCCAGGTAGAAGTCGCGCAGCCCGGCCTGGTCGCCGGAGCGCGCGTAGGTATCCGCCACAGCCGCGAGATATTCAGCGTTATAAGGATTGTTTTCCAGCAGGCCCAGCAGCAGTTTGCGCGCCGGCTGGTATTGGCCGGTCTCCGTCATCTTGCGCGCGGCTTCATAGGTGAACTGCGTTTTCAGCGCAGGATAAGCACTGTTGGCCGCCTGCAATAGAACGTCAACGGCTTTCTGCTGCAGCTTGTTGCGCCAGTAAAAGTCCACGGTGGAGCGGACCACGCCCATAATCTTGGAATTCTCCTGGTAGAGCGCTTCCACGTTGCGCTGGGCCGCGGCAACGTCTTTCTTCTGCTCGTAGAAAGTCACCAGTGCGTAGCGCAGTTCCAGCCGCCGGATGGGATCATTGCTCACCGCCGCCTGGCGTTCCAGCGCGTGCTGGCGCACAGCTTCCAGGGATTTCTCTTTGGCCATGTTCTCGACGGCTTCCAGCACTTCAACCGAGTTGCTGCGATCAAGGACGGTGTTCAGAAACGCGGCCACGTCAGGCTTGCGCGACTGCGCTTCCAGCACCGCGACGCGAAGGTCAATCGCCGTGAGGTCGTACTTGGAGGCGGTGACGGCTTTGTCGGTGGAGGCATCCACCATGTCGCGCGAGGATTTGCGCGTGGCAAGCTGCAACAGCCTGCCTCGCGATTCAGAGTTTGCGCCGTCGGCCAGCGCGCCTTTCACGTATTCATCCACGGCGCGCGGGTAGTCGCGCTTGTTTTCATAAATCGCGCCCACCTGATAGCTGTAAAGCGAATTGTCGTTCAGCTTGGTGCGGCCCAGGTTCAGCAGACGCAGCGCGTCGTCAAAGAAGTAATAATCCCAGAAAACGGTTGCGGCATCTTCGTAGCTGGCCGGCTTGCCCGGTTCAGTCTCCGGCATCCGGGTCCAGTAGGGCGCGGCTTTGTTGAACAGCTCGCGGTCAGAATAAATGTCGCCGATGCGGGCCAGTGTGTCACGGTCGGCGGGCGAGGCTTTCAGCAGGTTGGACTCAATTTGTACCGCGATCTCGGTGTCTTTGGGATCAAAGTACGACAGCGAGCGGTAAACCGAAGCGGCGCGGTGTCCCAGGCCGGCGTCCGCCGGATACTGCTGCGCCACGGCGGCGACCACCGGCGCTCCCGCCTCAAAGTGTGAGCGCCACAGCTCGGCTTCAGCGATGAAGCGCACGCCCCCCGGATTCGCGACGGCCGGCGCCGTCCAGTCCCCTTTTGCCGGAGACGCGCTGGCCGTGATCCCCTGGAGTTCGGCGTCCAACTTTCCGGTGCGAGACAGGAATTCAAAGAACTGATTGCGCAACGCGTCATCTTCAAACCAGTGCTGGCGCAGCAGAGCTTCCCACAAAGCATCATTCCGGAATTGCTTGGTTCGATAGAGATCCATCAAGTGTCGGACAAACGCCAGGTTGTGCGGGAAACGTTGATTCGCGAACTGGTTGAACTCCAGGCTGAGCTGGCCAGGCTGGCCGGCAACGTTGTCCAGGTAAGCTTCCAATTCGCTGCCGGAGAAAATCTTCAGCACCTGTTGCGACAGCGCCTGCAAGTCCTGATTGCGCTTCTTGGTCAAATACCAACGCGCCAGCTTGTGATGCCAGTTCTTGCCGGGGAATTGCTGGATGGCGCGCTTGTACACCGCTTCTTCTTCGGTGCCCAGACGATTGCTCTCCAGGAAGGCAGCGAATCGCTCGTAGAGACCGGGGTCGTTGGGATTGCGGTCGAGCTCCTGCCGCCAAACCACCAACGCCGCCGGGACCTGCTTGAGCGAGACGAGCCGGCCAATGTAGCGATCCAGAACGCGCTGGTACTCGGGTGACCGCACGCCGGCCTGTGTGGCAGAAGGAGACTTAGAGACGGCAAATGCGCCTTGCTGCGCGACTGGCCTGCCGCGTGGCGTGGGCCGCTGGCCGGATTCGTCGTCACCTTCGCCTTCGGCGTCATTCTGGTTGTTCTGCGTGTTGTCCTGGTATTGCGGCGTGGCGGGAGCTTCATTGAGGCGTTCTCCCAGCGGGACGCCTTCGGCCTTGCGCGCCAACTCCTGCAGCATGGAATCGTAAATGGCAAATTCTTCTTTGGTGTTGTTGGTGCGGGCAAAGGCGTCCGCCATCAACAGCGCGACCTGGTTCCGCTGCGGGGCGGATGGGAAACTGGACAGAAACTCGCGCCCAGTGCGAATCACTGCGTCACTCTGGCCGTAAGCGGCGTAAGCCTCAATCAACCTGGCATGCAAATCCGGACGAGCGGCCGAATTGGGGAAGCGCTTGTCCAACAGCGCAAGCAACTCAGCCGCGCGTGAGCGATGGAAATACGGCACGGCGCGTTGCTCTTCTTCCGAATAATGCGCGGCCGGCTGCGTGGTGTTCAGCAGCAGGGACAAAATGCCGTTCAAGTAGCCGGGCCCCGTGTCCATGTTGGCGATGTCGCGATACATGGAAAGATCGCCCGACCCCAGGCGAATCTGCTGCTCCGGCGCGGTCAGCAAAATGCGCGACAGCCCGGCGAGGGCCTTCTCCGGTGCAGATGTATCCGGCGCCGAAGCGCCCAACCCAGGGCTGTTGTACAGCGCGTAGTAATAGCGCGCAGATTCCGGGTACAGATGGACGTCTTCCAGCAGGCGCGCGAAGGTGTACAGTTCCTGCGAAGTCCACTGCGCCTTGCGCGCGTCCTTCTGCAAACGATATTCCGTAATGGTCTGCTGAGCGGCCTGGAAGTTACCCAGTTGCTGGTAGTAATAAAAGATGCGGGCCGCGGCGTTGAGGTCGTCGGGGTTGCGGACCAGCGCGGCGCGCGACTGCTCAAGAAACTTGCGCTGGCTGCGCGTTTCTTTCAGCAGATCAAAATAATCTTTTACCAGTTCCGGCGGCCAAAGCGGCTGGAAGCTCCGGTCGTAGACGGCCAAACCTTCTTCCACCGAACCTTGCCGGTAGGCCAGCAGCGCGCGCGTCTTGGTGGGGAAGACTTCGTCGTCAGGAAATTTGACGTGGTACTTGGCAACCAGATCGTTCGCGGACTTGAAGTCTTTCTCGTTCAGCAAGTACTCGAAGTAGCGCCCGTAGAGGCCGCGTTCCTGTGGATAGCGCGCGATCCACGCGTTGTACTGGTCTTCTGAGATGTTTCTTCCCAGGGCTTGCGCGGAAATCACCTGGAAGATCCGTTCGAACGCGCGCCAGGATTGCTGGTCGGTCACGCTGCTGAACTTTTCGGCCGGCGGTGACGGCAGGCGTCCCAGAGCGGAGAGGGTGGCGACTTCGTCCTGCGGGCGATGGCGGCGATGGTAGAAGTCGGCCAGCGCCAGTTGCGCCGGGGACTTGTCAGAGGAATTCTGCAAGTACAGCTTCCAATCGGACTCGGCCGCGGTAAAGTCCAGCTTCTGCTCTTCCTCCAGCGCTTTGAGCGAATAGAGATCGGCCTGCTGGGGACGCTGCTTGATCAGCTCACCCAATGCGGGAACAGTCTCCGCCGGCGGACGGCGCACCGCGGTTGGGCCGCCGGGCAACTGCATGGTGCGAAAGATGGCGCCTTCAACCAGCGAGCGAGCTTCAATGTTCTGTATCCACTCCGGGAGAGCGGCCCGCGCGACAAGCGCGCCGGCAACAACCGCCGCGGCAACAATGGAGGTTTGAACGAACACTTTACGGGAGAACTTCAATTTGCACCTCCTGCGCGCCGATGTTGTGGGCCATATCTTCCGCCGTCACGGTCAGGCGATACGTGCCGGGAGCAAGTTCCTGGGGGACCATCACGTCGCCGGTGCTGGCGGATGCGTCCGGGTTCCAGCGCAGCCGGACCGGCGCAGCGCCTTCCAACTGCGCGATCAGCGTACGCGTGCTGGCCGAAGCGTTGATCTTCAGGTGGATGGCGTCGCCTCTGCGGAAGCGTTTGCGGTCCAGCACAATCTTGAGAGCGGGCGGCTTGCTGGCGATCACAAAGGTCTTGGATTCGCGATACACGTTGCCGCTGCGGTCACGCAGCACCAGTCGGACCTCGTGCGTGCCGTCTTCCATGTCTACCGGAGCGAGGAAACGCGTTTGCCACATGTCTTCTTTGGCCAGGTAGCGCAGCGGTTTGGTGAGACCGAAGGGAAACAGGGCGACGACGGAAACAATCTCCGGATCGGTGCGCACACGCAGCACAGGATCGCCGGGGCGGATCACGCGCGGCCGCAACAGCGCACGGGGAACGGCGAGGAATGAAGTATAGGGCGTAACGAATTTGTACTTGCGCGCCAGGCGGATGATCTCATCAATGCTGGCGCGGTCTTCGCCGTCACGCTCAATCTTTTCCAGCAGCGCGTCCACGCGGGCCTTGGCCCACAGGCGCGGGAGTTGCGGGTGGTCGAGCGATTTCTCCGGCAACGCGGCCGAACCGTGAATGTCAAAAGCCTGGCCTTCGCGCACGCCACGGACGTCAAAGCCGATCTTGCCGGCGGGCGACTTGTATTGCGCGACCCAGGCCGCCATGGAGCCGGCGAAGGAGGTGTCCTGTAGAGGATAAACAAGGTCGAGCGCGGCCAGCGGCTCCACATCCATACGCAACTGCCCGATGGGGTTCAGGCCCATCTTGGATATGAAAGCATTCAGCTTGAAGTCCGCCGACTCAGTGGAAAGCACGTTTTCGAGCAGGCCGTCATTGCGGGTGAGCATGCGCAGCAGGGGAAGATTGGCGTCGTCGCCCACGGCAAAGACGAAAAGCTTGGGGCGGCTGGCTTCCGGCAGCGCCTTCCACTTTTGCGCGTACCAGGCGGCGAGCTTGCCGCTCTGGATGTCGCCGCGGGTGGCGTCGCCGTCCGTAAGGACGACCAGATAGTTGTTCGAACCTTGCGCGCACTGCGCCAGACCAGATTCCAGGGCATGCTGGAGATCAGTGCCGCCGCGCAAGCGGCTGTTGCGGACAAAGTCCGTCGCCTGCTGCAAGCTGGCCGGAGTCACAGCGGCAGGAGCGGGCTGGAAACTGGCGATCTTGCTGTTGAACAACAGCAGATTGAACTTGTCTTGCGGAGTGAGCGAGTGCAGCACTTTCTGCATGGCTTCATAGCTGCGTTCCAGCTTGTCCCACTGCATGGAGAGGGAGTTGTCAAACAGCACCACTACGTTGTGGGGCGGACGCGCCGCCTGCGTCCCGCTGTTCTTGGCAGCCAGCAGGGCCTCCACTGCCACGAAGCCGGGTTCATTCGCGCTGCGCTGCGGCGAGGTCTCCGTGGGATCAGGCTGGCCGGAATCAGGATTACGATAGGTCAGCACATGCAGCGTGTCCCCGCCGCCAGAGTCAAGGTCATACTGGACGTTGAAGTCTTCGGCAAGGACAACGTTTTCACCGGTGAACTCGCCCACAATGTTGTTGGGGCTCTTTTGCGTGATCTTGAGCGGATAAGCCGCGCTGATTTGCTTGAAGTCGCGGATGGCATGTTCCGAGCGCAGTTCAAAATGGATGGTCAGACGCCGCGCAGTTTGCGAATGATAGGCTTCCGGCTTGAGAGCGATGGCAAAATATGATTTGAAGCTCTCCACCGGAATGCTCTCATGGTATTCAAACTCCAGGCGCTTGGTGCCGTAGGCGGGAATGGGAACGATCTTGGCGCTGAAGACGGCGGTTTTGCGGGCTTCGTCAGCGGTGCGCTCGCCCATCTGCAACAGTCCGGGATCAATCGACTGCCATTTCAGATTGGTGTAAATCTCTTCCGCGCGTTTGCGTTCCAGGATCACCGCAGGAAGGCGGACAGGGCCGTCCCAGGTGGCGAAGTCAGAAACCACAGCGTGGCTGTTGAGAGCGAAGACGTAGTTCCCTTCTTCGATGCGCCCGGTGTGGTTGGCGAAGATCTGCTTCACGAAGACGCGCGCATCGCGATTATCAATGCGCACGGTGATCTCCATTTCCTCCAGCGAGAGAATGGCCGCGTCAGGCTGGGCCTTGCCGCGAGGAATGAGAACACCGGCATCACCCCAGCCGGCGGGGGACAGCGCGCAAAAAACCAGCAGCATTACCAGCAGCCGTTTCATGGCAGACTTTGCTCCGGGATGCGGACCAGACCGTTGTCTGTGCCCACGTAAATGGTTCCGTTGCCGTAAGCCAGCGCGGTCACCGTAAGCGACGGCAAGCCTTCGGTGATGACCGTCCAGCGATTGGAGTTGCGGTTGTAAACGTACAGGCCCTGGCTCAGCGTCCCGGCGAGAACATGATTGCCGGTGGCCAGCATGGCGTTGGGATAGACTTCAAATTTGCCAGTAGCGACTTCAAACGGCTCGAAACGTCCGTTAGCGAGCAGGCGCACGATGCCCCCGCCATAGGTTCCGACGATCCAATCATGTCCGTCGCGGACCACGGCGGAGATCCAGTTGTGGGTAAGCCCGCGCGTGGCCACGGTGTAACTGGCCGCTACGTTCTCGTCCTCGAGCACAGAGATTCCGCCCAGCGTGCCGGCCACGACTTCCTTCCCATCGGCCGCTACGGTGTAGACGTGGTTGTTCACCAAGCCATGGAAGGCATACAGGCTGTGGGGGCCGCTGGCATCCAGAAACGTCAATCCGGCGGGCGTGGCCAGGACCATGCCGCCGCGATAAAGAGCTGCGTCAGTGATGTGGTCGGCCATCAGGCCGTCACTGCGGCCCAGCACTTGCTGTTTGCGCCCGAGTTGATCAAACAGAACCAGACCGTTGGCCGTGGCTACAACCATCGCGCCAGAGGCGGAGTTGGACACAATGCGGTTCACGCAAAAGACATTGTCATCTTCGATATGCGTGGCGGAGCGCAGGTCAGGGGCAAACAGGTCAAGACCACGATCAAAATAGCCCACCCAGAGTCGGTTGCCGGAGTCCAGGGCCAGCGCTGAGATGTTGCGGTCGGCCAGCAGCGTGGCATCGGGCGAGAGGACGCGGCGCCAGTTGCCATGCTCGCCTTGTTTGGCGAAGAGCGCGCGGGGCGTAACGGCGTAGAGCGTGCCACCTTCCCGGAAGATCTGCTGGACGTCGGCGATGGTGGACGCCGTGGTCCGCAGCAAGCCTTTAAGCCGCCGCGGCTCAGGATTGATCTCAGCAATGCCTTGCGCTGGACCTCCGGTAAGAACGCCGGATCCGTCAGCGTAAAGAGCGCGCGCGAAAACGCCTGGCGCCAGCACGCGGACGAAGCGTCCGGAGTCAAATTCCGCGATGCCGGCGGCCGTGCCCACGTAGGTTTTTCTGTCCAGTATGGCGATGGAGAACACTTGCGGATCAGGCATGCCCTGGGATTCGCCGAACGGCTCGGCCCGTCCCGCTTGAAAGTGGACGACTCCCTGGTCCTGCGTCCCGACCCACAGATCGGCTTCGCTGCCGGCCAGTTCAGTTACGTGCAGCGCGGCAAGCGCAGGATGGAACTGCTTGAGCTTGGCGCCGTCATACACCAGGACGCCGCGCTTGCGGGTGCCGATGAGCAACTGCCCGGAACTCAAAGGAAGAATAGAGGTGATGGTCCGCAGCTCAGGTGCGGTGGGCAGAAACTGGCGGAAGTCAGTTCCGTTGAAGACCAGAACGCCCCGGCCGGCGGTGGTCAGGAAAAGCTCAGGCTCCTTAGAATCTTTCAATACTCCGCTGGCCATGCGCAGAAGCGGCGCGGGTGGCAGGTCCTGTCCCGGGCGATAGTGCTTGAGTAACGCGCCGTGAGCGTCATATTGGAAGAGCCCGGAAGCGCCACAAAGGTAGAAGTCGCCTTTGTAGACGGCAGCGCCGGTGAAGGCCGCGGGCGCACTGATCCATTCAAAGCTGCTGCTGACGGGCGTCAGGCGGGCGGTGGCGAAAGGCAAGTCGTCCTGGACACGGACTTCACGGGTCGCCACCTGCAAAGCTCGGCGCGCCTGCCAATAAACAAGGCCCACCGAACCCACGGCAAGCGCCAGGGCCAGCGCGATCACATATCGCCACTTCAAGCGAGCAAAGGCTTTCATGGCTTGAATTGCGAATATACAACTTACGGCGAGGTAGCCGCCACGTTTTCTCGCAGTTTCTTTGGTGCTGTGTCTTTTGCGCTCCATAAGTTCACGCTTCGCAGGTAAGAGAAGCATTTTGTTGTCCATGCTGAAGAAGCAGCCGAAAGGCTGAAATCAGGGAGATTCGCAGACGTGATGCTGTGTCAATCTGGAGACGGGCGTGTCACGCACGACACGGGCTCACTCGGCGCTTGTGACCTTGCCCGCCCGTGGCCTCACCTTTGCCCATGCAAGTAAAACTTTAGTCTGGCGTGAGCTGCGGAAGAAGTTGTCACGCTCCGACGCGCACGCGAAAGTGCAACGCGATTCACCTTCCTGCTCGCATAAGCCTGTTTTCCCTTGCCAACAACTTCGCCCTTCCGGTAGAGTGAGGGGCATTTTGAAGCCGATGAACGAGGAATGGTGCACTCGCCGCGTTCGAAAATCTCCTGGGGGACACTAAATGCACAAACTGCGTGGGTTCTTTCTGGTTTTGCCAATGCTTTTGCTGAGTCAGGCTCTCTGGGCGCAGAGCAGTTCTGACGACGCTGCCGCCGCGGCAGGCTGTCTGGGCTGTGGCGCCTTCATGTTCTTTATCGTCATCGCTGCAATCGCTATCAACATCGCGATTCTGGTCTGGGTTGCGAAGGATGCCAAGAACCGCGGCATGGACAACGCCGTCCTGTGGATGATCCTGGTGTTCTTCACCGGCCTTATTGGATTGCTCATCTATATTTTCTCGCGGCCCCAGGGCAATCTGATTCAGTGTGCCAGTTGCCAAAACAAGCGGCTGCAGGTGAGCGCCAAATGTCCGCATTGCGGGAACGCTTAAAAAAGCCGGCAACGTACCTTGTTCTGATGCTGGCGCTGCTGGGGCTGGCGGCTGCGGATTCGTTGCGTCCGCCGGACCGGCAAATTACCAGCAGGCTATTTGTGGGGGCAGTCCACGGTTACCAACACTTTGGACGGCCCCTTTCCAAAAAGTTCGTGGCCTGCCGCTACTCGCCCACCTGTTCCGAGTATTCGGTGGAAGCCGTGCGCAAGTACGGCATCCGCCGGGGCGTTTTGATGTCCGTCAAACGTCTTTCCTCCTGCACGCGTGCGGTTCCCTTCGGCACTGTGGATCCCGTGCCCTAATAGCCTCACGCGGGATCATCGCTCTCGCGCCAGCCACAACTGCATTTCTTCTGCGATCACAGCTGCTAAACCACGAAATACTTGGCCTGCGGATGATGCACGACAATCGCCGAGGTGGATTGTTCCGGCTCCATGTGGAAGCCGCTGGTCAGCCGCACGCCGATGTTCTCTTCCGGCTTGAGCAGCGCGAACAGCTTTGTCTGGTCTTCAAGATTGGGACACGCCGGATAGCCGAACGAGTAGCGCGACCCGCGATATTTCTGGTGGAACAGATCACTGATGCGCGGCGCATCGTCACCCGCGATGCCCAGTTCTTCCCTCATGGCTTTGTGCGAAACTTCGGCGAGCGCTTCGGCGGTCTCCACGCTCAGTCCATGCAGGTAGAGATATCTGGTGAACTCGCCGGCGTCAAAGAGTTTCTTGGTCTCCGACGACGCGCGACTGCCTACCGTGACCACCGACAGGCCGATCACATCAAACTGCCCGGAATCTTTGGGCAGGAAGAAGTCGGCGATGGAGAGCTTGCGCCCTTCCCGCTGCCGCGGGAAAGTAAACCGCTGGATTTCTTTTCTCGATTGCGGCGAGTCGTACACGACCACGTCATTGCCTTCCGCCTGGCAGGCAAAGTAGCCGTAAACAACTTTGGGCTCAAACCAGCCGTGAGCTGCAACCTCTTTCTGCAAGTCGTTCAGGACGGGCTTATATTTTTCTTCCACCAGCCGCGCGTAGTCCGCTTGCGACGCCGTTTTCAACTGCCACTGGTTCTTGAACAGCGCCGTGTGGTTGATGTAACTGAAGAGTTGCTCCAGGTCCCAGTCTTTGCGCACACGCACGCCATAAAACGGCGGCACGGGAATGTTGGGCGATGGCTGCACGGCTGAAGACCGTTCCGTGCTTGCGGAGCTTGCGCCGCCCGCGATCGCCGTAGTCTTGGCAAACTCTTTTACTGTTCTTCCTTCTTCCAGCCGTAGTTCGCGCTGGCCGTTGGCGGAGATCAGGTCGTCCATGATGTGCAGGCCGGCAAACGCATCGTCGGCATAGAAAACGGAGTTCGCGTACTCGCGGCGCAGGTCGTCTTCCACGTATTTGCGCGTGAGCGCAGCGCCGCCGCAGATCACCGGATAGTCCAGCTTCTGCGCCTGCAAGTCCTGGATCACATACTTCATCTCCAGCGTGGACTTCACCAGCAGCCCGCTCAGCCCGATGGCATGCGCGTTGTGCTGCTTGGCCGCGGCGATGATCAAGTCCGACGGCTGCTTGATGCCCAGGTTCACCACCTTGTAGCCGTTGTTGCTCAGGATGATGTCCACCAGATTCTTGCCGATGTCGTGTACGTCGCCCTTCACCGTCGCCAGGACGATGGTCCCCTTCTGGTTGCCATCCTTCTTCTCCATCTTGGGCTCAAGGTACGCGACCGCCTGCTTCATCACGCCGGCGGAGTCCAGCACCGAAGGAAGCTGCATTTTGCGCGCGCCAAAAAGCACGCCCACGGTCTTCATGCCGTCAAGCAGCACGGTATTAATAATGTCCAGCGGCGAGTAGGTGGTCAGCGCGTTGTCCAATATCTGCTCCAGCGACTGCTTCTGCGCGCCATCGCCCAAGGCCTTTTCGCCGTTGATGATGCAGCGCTTCAGCTTGTCTTCCACGGACAAGTCTTCCACCGGCGTCGCGTCCGCCTGCGGCTGCTGCGTGGCCCCGGCAAAATGCGCCATGTAGGCCTGCAGAGGATCGCCGTTCGCCTGGTCGCGATAGATGAGCTTCCGCGCCAGGTCCACTTCCACTTCCGGGATCTTATATAAAGGATAGATTTTGGCGTAATTCACAATCGCCATGTCCAGACCGTTGTCCACGGCCTCTTTCATGAACACGCTGTTGAGCACCCGCCGCGCGTAAGTGTTCAGTCCAAACGAGATATTGCTCACGCCCAGAATGGTCTTCACATCCGGCAATTCCTGCTTAATCCGCTTAATGGCGTTCAGGGTCTCAATGCCGGCGCTGCGGTACTCTTCCTGGCCGGTGGAAATAGGCAGGGTCAGCGCGTCAAAGATCAGGTCTTGCGGACGAATGCCGTATTTCTCCGTGGCCAGAGTGAAGATGCGCTTGGCGACTGCCGTTTTCTTTTCCGCCGTCAGAGCCATGCCGTCTTCGTCAATGGTCAGGGCGATCACCGCCGCGCCGTAGCGCTTGGCCATGGGCAGAACTTTCGACGTGCGTTTCTCGCCGTCCTCCAGATTGATGGAGTTGATGATGGCCTTGCCGGGAATGCGCTTCAGCGCTTCTTCGATCACGTCAGCTTCGGTGGAATCCACCAGCACCGG
>JBGPLR010000010.1:0-18782 GCA_041486545.1 Terriglobia bacterium | reverse complement strand
GTAAACAGGGAAGGCGGAGTGGCTGACGATGTTCGTCACGGAAATATTCCGGTCCATACAGGGAGAGAGCACTTACGCCGGCTTGCCGTGTATTTTCGTGCGGCTGACCGGCTGCAACCTGCGCTGCCGCTGGTGCGATACCGCGTACTCCTTTTACGGCGGTACGAAGATGGCAGTGGACGAAGTGCTGGCGCGAGTCGGAGAGCTGGCCGGGTCGGCGGCCGGTGTCCTGGTGGAATTGACCGGCGGTGAGCCGTTGCTTCAACCGGAATGCGTGCCGCTGGCCGAGCGACTGCTGGCTGCGGGGCACACGGTCTTGATCGAGACCAGCGGCGACCGCTTGGTGGGGATACTGCCTCGGGAGGTGGTAAAAATCGTGGACGTGAAGTGTCCCGGCTCGGGAGAAGGCGGGTCGTTTCGCTTGAGCAATCTGGACTCGATCTCGTCGCGCGATGAAGTCAAGTTCGTCATTGCCGGCCGCGAGGACTACGAGTTTGCCCGCGACTTCACCCGCCAGCACGGGTTAGAGACCAAAGCCGGCTCGGTAATCTTTTCTCCTGTCTTCCGGAAAGATCCCAGCGTGCAGCGCGATGTTTCCAATTGTGAGCTTGATCCGCGCCAGTTGACGGAGTGGATCCTCCAGGATGGCTTGAACGTGCGGCTGGGACTGCAGATGCATAAGTTCATATGGGAACCCGCCACAAAAGGCGTGTGAGATACCTGTGAGATTTTGGCGCGATGCCTCCGGCGTTTTTTGTCGCACAGCAACACTGAATCTGAGCGAAAGTTTTGAGATAATTCTTATGTTTGCAGGGCAGCGATTTCGCACTCGCCGGCCATCGAACTAAGGTAAGTAGCAAACTAAAAGGGAGCTCCTTTTTTTTGACCGGTACCAGGCTGCGGTCGGTGGTGCTATTGAGCGGGGGTATGGACTCCTGCGTGTGTGCCAGCCTGGCGGCGCGAGATACGGAAGCGGCGGCGCTGCATGTCAGCTACGGCCAGCGGACGGAGGCTCGCGAACGCCGGGCGTTCGACGCAATCTGTGACCGTCTGGGAATTGCGCGCCGGCTCGTCGTCCGCAATGACGTTCTGAGCCAGGTTGGAGGCTCGGCGCTCACGGACCTGGAAATCCAGGTGCCTGAAGCCAAGCCGGAAATTGGACTCGGGCGTGTTCCCGTGACCTACGTTCCTTTCCGCAACGCGCACTTTTTGTCGGCGGCGGTGAGCTGGGCGGAGGTCCTGGATGCCGCCCTGATTTACATTGGCGCCGTGGAGCAGGACAGCTCGGGGTATCCCGATTGCCGTCCCGCGTATTATCAGGCGTTCAATGAAGTGATCAAGACCGGCACGCGCGAAGGCAAGATCCAAATCGTGACTCCATTGATCGCCATGCGCAAAGCGGAGATTGTGAAGCTTGGGCTGGATTTGGGCGCGCCGTTTGATTTGACCTGGTCGTGTTACAGCCAGGAAGATGCCGCGTGCGGCGTTTGTGAAAGTTGCGTGTTGCGCTTGCGGGCTTTTGCTGAAGCCGGGGCCGTTGACCCGATTCCGTACGCTCCCCAGGCCGCAAGACATAGAATATAGTTTCAAGTTCAAGCCGGAGGCTGAACCACCATGAAAATGACATCAATTTGCTTGAACCTGGCCATGCTGTTTGCCTTGAGCGCCGCTGCGCTCGGCCAGGCCACGCTGACGCGCGTGAACGGCCGGGTCACGGACGGAAAACAGCCGGTCGTTGACGCCCAGGTCACATTCACCAACCTCAATACCGGAAAGACCTTCAAAACCAAGACCGGTAAAGACGGTTCTTACTTCCTCGTCGGCCTGGACCGCGCCGGCTACCAAATTGAGGTCACCAACTCGAAAGGCGACAAGCTGTATAAGGACAAGAGAAATGTCGTCGCCGAAGGCGGCAGCGAAGAGCGTGTGGATATTGACGTCGCGCAAGGCGGCGCTGCCGGTGGCGCGCCCAAGATGAGCCAGGAGCAGCTGGAAAAGATCAAGGCCGATAACGCCAAGATCACCAACATCAACGGCCTGATCAATCAGGCCCAGGCGGCCATGCAGGCACAGAACTGGGCGGATGCGGAAACCGCCCTCAAGCAGCTCGCAGCGGGGGAGCCGGGCCGCTGGGAGTTCTTTCAGGCGCTGGGCAACGCACAGAGCAATCAGCAGAAGTATGAAGAAGCAGCCGACTCTTATGGAAGAGGCATCCAGGCCGCTGAAGCCATCGTTTCCGGCACCGCCAAAGACGTCCGCAACCCTGATCCGGTCAAGGCCAAAGCGGGAATCGGCCAGATGCTGGGCTCTGAAGGCAACATGCTGCTCAAGCTGAAAAAAACCGATGACGCCGTGGTCGCCTTTACCAAGGCCGCGGAGATGGACCCCAATCCGGGGGTCGCCTACTTCAATCTCTGCGCCACCCAGTACAACGTTGGCAACATGGAAGCCGCCGAGTCGGCGTGTACCAAGTCCATCGCCGCCGATCCCAACAAGGCCGACGCCTACTTCATCAAAGGCTCCGCCATGTTCGGCAAGGGCAAAATGGACGCCAATAACAAATGGACTGTGCCGGACGGGACTGCTGAAGCTCTCAACAAGTATCTGGAGCTGTCCCCCACCGGCGCTCACGCCGGTGACGTGAAGCAGATGCTGGAGATGGTGGGCGCAAAAATTGAGACCGTTTATAAAGGCGGCAAAAAGAAGTAAATGAATTCTTTGCGGGCCTCGCGGGCCTGCCATCGGCCGTCCGTTCCATGAACGCGGGCCCGCGACAAAATAAAAAAAGCGCGGAGGCGCGGCATTCAATGAGGAAATACTATGTTCTTTTCTTGGTCATGATCGCCTGGTCAATTCTGGGCTCCCTGGTGGCGTGGCCGCAGCAGGTGGCGGCAATCGTGGATGGCACCGTCACCGAAGAAGGCAAACCAGTTGTTGACGCCCAGGTGATTTTGACCAACCCTGACAATGGGCGCACCTACAAGACCAAGACGGACAAGAAGGGCACATTTTCCATGGCCGGAGTCGCTTATGGCGGGTACGGCGTGAAGGTTGTCAGCAAAAGTGGTGAAACCATTTTCTCGGACAAAACCGTCATCGGCACGGGAACCAGTAACGGCGACAACGTCCTTACCATCCAGATCGGCAAAGAGCTTTCCGGCCCCGGAGTTGATAAAGCCGTGATCGGCGGACCCAGCACCGAATTGGGCGGCGGGGGCAAGTCGTCAGGCCCCAAGATGACCAAAGAGCAGATCAAAGCGGAACAAGACAAGGTCGCCAACCTGAACGCCATGATCGGAAAAGCCCAGACCGCCATGCAAGCCGGTAAATGGGCTGAGGCCGCCGACGCGCTGAAGCAGGTTATTGCGGCCCAGCCGGACACCACCAAATGGGAACTCTACAAGGCCCTGGCTGACTCCCAGCAAAAATCCGGCAAGCCCGAAGACGCCGTGCCCACCTACGACAAGGGCATTCAGGGGGCCCAGAGCATCGTGGACGGCAAGGCCCCTAAAGACCCGCGCAATCCCAATCCTGATCCGGCCAAGGCCAAGGCAGGAATCGGCGTGATGTCCACGGCGCAAGGCAACGCCTACGTGAAGCTGGGCAAGATGGATGACGCGATTGCGTCGTTCAAGAAGGGCGCCGCGGTTGATCCCAATCCTGCTCTGGCCTATTACAACCTGTGCGCGGTGCAATTCAACGCCGGCAAGTACGATGACGCGACTGCCGCCTGCGACAAATCCATCGCTGCCGATGCCAACAAGGCTGACGCCTGGTTCTTCAAGGGCGCTGCTCTTAACCGCGCCGGCAAGCCGGGCTCTGCGGACGCACTCAACAAATATCTCCAGCTTGACGCCAACGGCGTTCACACCGCCGACGCCAAGGCCATGCTGGCGACGGCCAAGTAACCCCGGCACAAATTGCATCCGGAACTTCAAAAGGGCGGCCCATCGGCTGCCCTTTTTGCTGGGCCCCGACGCGGCAGTCGCTCCGTTGCCTGCCGATGTGGTAGCGGTGGATCATTTCTGCGAGTGCGACTTCACGTCACCGCAGTCAGGTCCCAGCCATTTTCCGCTTACGTTGGTCCTGATCTTGATGTCTCCGCCGGTGTTCAATACCGTGATGTCCATAGTGCCGCTCCAGGCTAGCGGCGTGGGCGCCTCAATGTGTATTGTCCCAGTGCTTTTTCGCGCGCCCAGCGTGCAGTCCACGCGGACTTCCTGCACTGTGGAAGTTGACTTCAGGACGGTTCGAGTGCAGTTGCCGTCGTCTTTTCCCTCTGCCAATGCGAACGGCTTATCCAAATCTTCTTTGGTTATGCAGCTCTTTCGCACGTGAGGCTGCGCTTGCTTGGCTTGAGAGTTCTTCTGTGCCGCTTCGATTCTCGCTCGCATCTCCGGCGACATCTGGGCCATCCGTTTGTCCATCTCTGCTTTTTGTTCGGAGGAGACGGGCGGAGTCCCCTTCGAATTGCTCGTCGAAGTGACCTCCCACAGTCCGGGCTTGATGTTGATGTGGTCCGTTGCAGCGGTTGCGATCAGGGGCACAAACGCAATTGTGAGTAGGGTTCGGTAATTTCTCATAAGTAGCGGAGTATAACATCGGCGCGGCGGCCTGCAGACCCGCGCTTTCCCTTACGGCCACTTGCGCGCATAAAATGTCTAGTCTTTCATGTACATCCTCTACAGTTTGCTTCTGGCCCTGGCGGCGGTGCTCTCGCTGCCGTGGTGGGCCTTGCAGATGCTCCGCTCGGGGAAGTATCGCACCGGCATCGGCGAGCGCGTAGGGCGGGTGCCGGAAAGGCTCGTCGGCCAAACCAACCAGGCGCGCGGCGGGATTTGGATCCACGCGGTTTCCGTGGGTGAAGTGCTGGCCGTGGGGCCGTTGGTCGGCCAGTTGCGCCAGGCGTCTCCGGACCGCCAGGTCTTTGTTTCCACCACCACCGCCACCGGGCAGCGTTTGGCGCGGCAACGCTTTGGCGAGACCCAGGTGTTCTTCATGCCGCTCGATTTCGGGCTTTCTCTCCGCCCTTACTTTCGGGCGCTGGGTCCCAGCCTGCTGGTTCTGGCTGAGACTGAGTTCTGGCCCAACCTGCTTCACCTCGCCCGGCGGCGCGCGGTTCCAGTGGCCATTGTGAACGCCCGCATCTCAGACCGTTCGTTCCCGCGCTACCGCCGCTTCCGCTGGTTCTTTTCCCGTGTGCTCTCCAACGTGGATTTGTTTCTCACCCAGACGGAAGACGACGCGCGGCGGCTCATGGAAATTGGCGCTCCCGCGGAGCGGGTCCAGGTCAGCGGAAATCTGAAATTTGATATTCCGCCCAGCGCGGAAGTCCCGCTGGTAAAAGATCTGCGTCGGGCCATCAACCAGAATTCCCCGGTCATTGTGTGCGGCAGCACCACGGAAGGCGAAGAAGAAATCCTGCTCGCAGCATTCCGCACCGTGCTCGAACAGAGGCCCGGTTGCGTGCTGGTCCTGGCGCCCCGCCATCCGGAACGCTTTGACAAAGTAGCGCAGCTGGCTTCCGCGTCAGAAATCTCGGGAATCAAAATGGTTAGACGCAGCGCCTGGACGCCCGGTGGCGCGCTCTCCGGTTGCGTGTTTCTGCTGGACAGCCTGGGCGAACTGGCGTCTGTCTACGCCATCGCCACCGTGGCTTTCGTCGGTGGCAGCCTGCTGCCCGGCGTCGGCGGGCACAACATCCTGGAACCGGCACAGCACGGTGTGGCCGTGCTCACCGGCCCCAACACGGAGAACTTCCGCGAGATCGTCCGCATTTTCCTCAACGGCCATGGAAAAACTGGCGCAGACACGTCCGGCTCGAGCCAAGCTCCCGCCCTGCGCATTGTGACGCCCGAGAACATCGCCGGCGAATTCCTGCGGCTGCTGCAACATCGCGAAGAATGCGCGCAGCTCGGCCAGCGGGCAAAAGACCTGTTTCAACTGAACACCGGCGCCACGGCGAAAACTTTTCAGGCCTTGCAGCCGCTGCTCAGCCGGAGAGAGAAGGGCTCGCGGTGAATCCGCTTTCCGCCATTTTCGCTGCCGGCGTCTCCGCCAGAAACGCGCTCTATGACCGGCGCATCTTGGCCACGCGCAAGCTCTCGCGGCCGGTGGTCAGCATCGGCAATCTTTCTGTCGGCGGAAGCGGCAAGACTCCGTTTGTCATTGCCCTGGGCGAACTGTTCAAGGACAGCGGAATCGCCTTTGACGTGCTTTCCCGCGGCTATGGGCGCAGCGGGCAGAAGCTCGCGTTGGTTGATCCCCAGGGGACCTCTGAGCAATTTGGCGACGAGCCTCTGCTGATCGCCCGCAAGCTGCACGTCCCGGTCATCGTGGCGGCCGACCGTTATCAAGCCGGTCTGCTGGCGGAAGAAAAATTTCCCTCCAAGCTCCACCTCCTGGATGACGCTTTTCAGCATCGCCGCCTGCACCGCGATTTTGACATTGTCATGCTGCCGGCTGCCGACCTGGACGACACCCTGCTGCCCATCGGCCGCCTGCGTGAGCCGCTTTCATCCCTGCGCCGGGCGGACGCTGTAGTCCTGACCTCTGCAAGCCAGGTGGCCTCGCGCTGGAACCCGGAAGCTGCCATCTGGCACGCGCGGCGTGAAACTTTTCTCGACCCCGCACCTGCCAAGGCCGTTGCCTTCTGCGGCATTGCCCGCCCGCATGTGTTTTTTGACGAACTGAGGATTCTGCGTGCTGATCTCTGCGAAACCATCGCCTTTCCTGACCACCACCGCTATTCGCAGAGCGATATCCAGCGCCTGCTCGCCAGAAAAGCCGCCACTGGCGCACAAGCTTTCATCACCACGGAAAAGGACGAAATCAACCTGGGGCCGCTTGCCGCGCAGTTGCAGCCGCTGCACGTCGCCCGGCTGCAGCTGGCCTTGGAAGACCCTCAGAAAGCCATGAAAGGGCTTCTGCACACACTTGTACAGCGATCCGGCTGCGGATTGTAGGCTCGGCATGAGAGAATTTCATTTCTGACATGCAAAAGAATTCCAAGTCCGTTGACCGCCTGGTAAGGATCATCGAAGAGTTTCCCAAGCTCACCATCACCGTGCTGGGAGACCTGATCGCCGACGAATTTCTTTACGGTGAAATCTCCCGCGTCTCGCGCGAAGCGCCGGTGCTCATTCTGCGCCATCTCGAACGCACCGTGGTGCCCGGCGGCGCCGGCAACGCCATCTACAACCTGGCCGATCTCGGCGTGACCGTATTGCCTGTGGGCATCGTTGGGGAAGATGAAACCGGCCGCGCGCTTCTGCATGCTTTTCGCCAGAAACATATTTCCATCTCCGCCATCCGCCGGATCAAAGGCTACAACACCGTCACCAAGACCCGCGTGCTTGCCGGGACCACGCATTCGCCGCGCCAGCAGGTCATCCGCATTGACCGTGAGCCAGACGCCCCGCTGGACCGCACCGCCGTCCGCGACCTGGTGCTGAAGACGCGAGGCTACGTTCGCGCCTCTGACGCGCTGCTGATTTCCGACTACGGTTACGGCGCAGCGACTCCGCAGATCTTTGAGCTGGTGCGCTCCCGCGCTTCTTTGAGCAACATCCCGGTCACGCTCGATTCTCGCTATCGCGCTCTGGCCTACAACGGAGTCACTGCCGCCACTCCCAATGAAGCCGAATTGGAAGAAGCCCTGCGCACGCGCATCGGCAATGACAATGAACGCCTTCTCGCCGCCGGCAAAGCGGTGATGCAGAAGATGCGGCTGCAATCGCTGCTGGTCACCCGCGGCCGCGACGGCATGGTTGTCTTCGCCCGTTCCAGCAAGCCCACGTTCATTCCCATTTACGGCTCTGATGAAGTTGCTGACGTCACCGGCGCCGGCGACACCGTAATCGCCACCTACACCGCCGCTCTGGCCGCGGGCGCGGACGCTGAATCGGCCGCCCGGCTCGCCAATTACGCGGGCGGAATCGTGGTGATGAAGCGCGGCACGGCCACGGTTTCCCGCGCGGAATTGCTGCGCGCCGTCATGGAGGGCTGATCTGGCGCCTCCTGTCCACAAAGTGTTTGAGCTCTCCCCGCTCGCCTCGCAGGTGCGGCAGTGGCGCGCGGCCGGCGAAAAAATCATCCTGACTAACGGCTGTTTTGATCTGCTCCACGTGGGACACGTCCGCTATCTCCGCGCGGCCAAGGAACTGGGAGGCCGCCTGGTTGTCGCCGTGAATTCTGACGCCAGCACCCGCGTGCTGAAAGGGGAAGGTCGCCCGCGCATCCCCGCAAGCGAGCGCGCTGAAATCCTGGCGGCGCTGGCTGACGTGGACGCAGTAACCATCTTTGACGCTCCCGACGTCCGCGATGTCGTCCGCGCCCTCCGCCCGGACATCCACGCCAAAGGCACCGACTACACCGCCGCCACCGTCCCTGAGCGCGACGTTGTTCTGGCCTGCGGTGGACGCGTGGAGATTGTCGGCGATCCTAAAGATCATTCGACTACCGATCTGCTCAAGAGCACATCATCGGGAAACGGCGAATGACCAAGATCCTGATCGTTCGTCTGGGCGCGCTCGGAGACATTCTCCATGCCTTGCCCGCGGCTACCGCCATCCGCCGCGCCCTGCCGGAAGCGACGCTCGGCTGGCTGGTGGAGGAGCGCTGGTCAGAACTGCTGACCGCGCGCCGCCACAAACACAGCCCCGTCGATCGCGGGCCGCAGAAACCGGTGGTGGACCTGGTGCACACGGTCAACACCACGCGCTGGCGCCGGCGCTTCTTTCGCCCGGCGACCCTCAACGAAATTGGTGGCGACTTCAAACGCGTGCGCGATACGCGCTACGACATCATTTTGGACTTCCAGGGCAACATCAAGTCGGGTTTTTTCGCTTGGCTCGGGCGCGCGCCGGTGATTGCCGGCTACCTGGATCCTCGCGAATCCGCCGCCCGGTTGTTTTATTCCCGTAAACTCCCCCGCTCGGGTGAACACGTGATCGAACAGAATCTCGCTCTGGCCGCGCAGACGCTCCAAGACCATGTCGGACCGGCGGAATTCCCGTTGATCGCCCCGCAACTGCCGCGCGACCCGGCGGGCGAAACCTGGGCCGATCGCGAGATCCAGCGGCTGGGCATTGCCAGCTTCGCCATCATGAATCCCGGCGCGGGCTGGGGCGGCAAGCAGTGGCCGGCGGAACGCTTCGGACAGGTTGCCGCGGCGCTGGCTACCCATAACATCAAGACCCTGGTCAACGTTGGCCCCGGAGAAGAAGCTTTGGGGCAGGCTGTGGCCGCCGCCAGCAAAAGCAACGCATTTCTCCTCAACTGCACCATCGGACAACTGATCGCTATCACCCGGCGCGCCCGCTTGTTCGTTGGCGGCGACACCGGCCCGCTGCATCTGGCGGCCGCGCTCGGCGTTCCCGCCGTGGGTCTCTATGGCCCCACCGATCCAGCGCGCACCGGCCCCTTTGGCCCCAACACCATTGCCCTGCGGCATCCGGAGAGCGAGACAACTTTTTCTCATCACCGCCGGCCGGAAGAAGGCCTGCTGAAGATCGACGCGGAAGAAGTAATTGCCGCCGCCCGGCATCTCTTAGCAAGCAAATCAGTGTCAAGCAAACCTGTGGCAAGCAACCCGGTGGAAGGCAGCCATGCCTAGCTGGTCGCGGATAGCAACTCGCATGCGCGTGCCGCTGGGATTTGTTTTTGCTGCGGCCTATCTTTGGTTTGCCCGTCCGCAGAGGGTCTTCATTGCCGCCGGTGGCGTGGTCATTGTTGCCGGCGTTTTGGTGCGTGCAGTGTCCTCTGGACACATCCGCAAGAACGCCGAGCTTACCACCACCGGGCCGTACGCCTACACCCGCAACCCGCTTTATCTGGGCTCCGTGCTCATCGCCGTTGGGTTTGCCGTGGCCGCGCGCAACTGGTGGATCGCCGGCGGCGCCGTTCTCATGTTCCTGGCCGTCTACCTACCGGTGATCCGGGCGGAAGAAAAATATTTGCGCTCAATTTTCCCTGATTACGGCCAGTACGCTGCCCACGTGCCCCGACTCCTGCCGCGTCTCACGCCGTATCGCGGCGCGGGCGAAAGCGTTGCCCCGGCACAGCAATTTTCTGTGCAGCTTTACCTCCGCCACCGCGAGTACAATGCAGCTATAGGTTCTGCCTGCATGTTGGGCGCTTTGATCCTCAAAATGGTCTTGGTACAAAATTGATCCGATTCCATCACGGACTGGCCGCAGCTCTCGTACTCTTTTTTCCCGGCGACTCAGCGCCGTACCCGCCTGCCGATCTTGCCCAGGCGGTCCTGGTTGCGCCCTCCATCGCCAAGCCGCGGCCGGAATACCACGCCCCGGTGGGCCAGACCTATGTCTATGCCGCGCAGTGGCGCATCTTCAGCGCGGGAGTCGCTACCCTGCGCATGGAGAAGGCTGGTCCGGAATACCGGACGGTGGGTACGGCTGACGCCGCTGGAACCGTGGCCCTGCTGTTTCACGTCCAGGACCGGCTGGAGTCTTTCTTTGACCCGTCCAGCTTCTGTTCGCGCAGCGTTTCCCGCCATCTGGAAGAAGGCTTCCGCCGCGTGGAATCCAGCACCACCTTTGACTACCAGCGCCGCAAGTCGGTCACCGACCACAAGAACCTCAGGAAGAATGAGAACAGGCATGAAGAGCATGACGTCCCCAACTGCGTGACCGACCTGCTCTCCGGGATTTACTACGTGGGTTCGCTGCCTCTGCAGCCCGGCCGCACCTACAATTTCCCGCTCAACGATGGCGGCGAGACCGTCACCGTTGGCGTGCACGCCGAAGCACGCGAGCAGATCAAGACTCCGGCGGGGACGTTTAATACCATCCGCGTGCAGCCGGAAAGCTCCTCTCCGGTGCTGAAGAGCAAAGGCAAGATATGGATCTGGTATTCGGAAGACGCCGCCCGCCTCCCGGTGCAGATGCGCGCCCGCATGGACTGGGGCACGCTTACCTTCGTCCTGCAGCGTATCGACAAAGCCAAATAGTAGGTCCTATCCGGTCCGCCCTTGACGGGCTTCCAAAAACCGCCCGCCGGCACATTGACGTTCGCACTTCTCCCGGCATCCTACTAAGATAGAGGGGACGGCAGGAGGAAGAGCATGGACGCACAACCGCAAGCGGGCCCTGAACTGATAAACGTATTTGACACGGAGCAAGAATCGGAGGCCCTGGTGGTTAATGCGTTGCTGACTTCGGCGGGCATTGAATCCGATGTCGCCAGCATTGACGCCACACAGTCTATATTTCCCGGAGTAGGCGGCGTAGTGGTTCGCGTGAACCCGGCCCAGGCGGAAGAAGCCAAGAAGATCATTGAAGAGTACAAGAACAGCATCCCCGCGGAAGAAATAGAAGTGGAAGAAGAAGGCGCGGAAGACACGGTGGAATAACAATCCATCGCCTGTTCAGAAGCTAGCGGCCACTTTGGCCTCCACCTGTCTTCCATCCAGCAGAAAAGTGACCGCGCCCATCAGGTCGGTCCGGTACGTGCGCACGTGCGCCGCCTCCAGGCGTTGCAGGACGTCCGCGCGAGGATGGCCGAAGGAATTCCGGTAACCCACCGAGACCACGGCGAACTTTGGCTCCACCGCTGCCAACAGCTCCGGCCTAGTGGAACTGGCGCTGCCATGGTGCGCCACTTTTAGCAAATCGGCGTGTGGCGCATGCGCCGCCACTAATTTTTCCATCTTTTGTTCCAAGTCGCCGGCCAACAACGCAGAAGTCTTGCCGTAAGCAACCAGCAACGTCAGGGAGTCATCGTTCTCTCGTCCTTTCTTCGGCCGCCAGTCCGCGGGCGGAGCCAGCACCTGAATCTGCGCGCCGCCCCAATCCAGCTTATCGCCCGCGGTGTATTGGCCAATGACCATATGGTTTTGCCGGGCAGTTTGATACAGCCGGGCCAACTCGTCCGTCTGCGGATTGATGCCCACCCACAACTCGCGGGGATGAAAATTCTCAACCACTCGCACCAGGCCGCCGATGTGGTCGCCGTGCGCGTGGGTAAGCGCCACAACGTCCAGATGCTCAATGCCCCGCGACCACAAATAGGGTGAGACCACGTCTTCTCCGAAATCAAATTCGCTCCGCACCGGACCGACGCTGCCGCCGCCGTCAATCAGCATGGTGCGTCCCTGGGGCGAAAC
This sequence comes from Terriglobia bacterium, assembly GCA_041486545.1. Lineage (GTDB taxonomy): Bacteria > Acidobacteriota > Terriglobia > Terriglobales > Acidobacteriaceae > Angelobacter. The sequence goes on along the minus strand of JBGPLR010000010.1, from coordinate 6,655 downwards.
CACCAGCAGGGAATCGCCCTGGCCAACGTCAATGCTGGTCACCTCCAGCTTGCCCGGTTCAATCGCAGGACGCGGCGCGTAGAACGCTACCACCGCCGCGGACGCGAACAGCAGTGCAAGGCCGCCCGCGGCCGTCTGCGGTTGCCGGCGAACCGCCAGCATTGCCAGCAGAATCCCGGCCGCAGCCACCAGGAAAATGACCGCGCCGGCATCAGGCACCCGCCATTGCGCGATATTGAAGCGCGCCAGCCACTGCAGGCAGCCCAGCGTCCAGTGCAGAGCGGCCGCGGCAATGGCGGCGGCAATCCGCGCCAGCGGCCACCACACATAACTCAAAGCGATGGCGGCCACGCCGGAGTTGAGCATCACTCCAGCCAGCGGCAACACCAGAATGTTGGCCGGCATCCCGATGATGGCCGCTCGGTGGAAATACGCCCGCATCGGCGCCACCAGCACTGCCTGGGTAATCGCTGATACCGCAATCAACTCGAAAACTGCCACGCCTGCGCTCGCCACGCCCAGCACCAGCCATCGCGCTGGAGCGGCGCCCACAAAACGTCCCAGCCTTTCCATGATCAAGCGCATGTCCAGCCGAAGCTGCGCCAGCTTTGGCTCCAGATTGAGGTCGTATGCGGTGGAGTCCATATGCAGAAGCGCCCGCCGGTACGGTGATGACGTGCGCTGCAGAACCGGCACTCCGATGCCGGCGATCGCCACCAACGCCAGAAACGTGAGTTGGAATCCCGCCTCAAACAACGCCGTCGGCGAAATCACCAGCACTACCAGCGCGGCAAATCCGGTGGCGTTCAGAGACTGCCGTCCGCGATAAAAAAGCCGCGCCAGCAGAAAGACTGACAACATCAGCACCGCGCGCATGATGGGCACGCCCATGCCCGCGATGTACGCATAAAAGACCGCCAGCGCAATGGTGACCACCGAGGCTGCCCACTGCGGCGCGCGCAGCCGCCGCGCCAGCCAGAACACGGCGAACGCCAGCAGCGCCACGTTCATTCCGGAGACAACCAGCAGGTGGTAAACGCCGGTCTGCTGAAATTCCTCGCGCACGTTGCGCAGCAGGAGCGAATCGTCGCCGATGATCATGGCGGAAAACAGCGCGCCATCTTCGCGGCTCCACAGCGCCGTCTGCTGCCCGTTGATGTGTTCAAGAATGCTGCGGCGAATGCGGCTGCGCCAGAAACCCAGCCCGCCGCCTTTGCCCGGGAGGATTTCGATTTTGTCGGCGGGAACCGAAGCCAGCGTCGAAATTCCCAGGCCGTGCAGGTAGCCTTCGTAGTCGAATGCGCCGGGGTTGCGGAAATTCCTCGGCAGTCGCAGCGTGGCGATCAAATGTACGCGGTCGCCGTAAGCCGGCTGGGGAAATTGCGGACTACCGGCAGCGTCGGTTGCGGCTCGCCGGCTGCGCGAAAACAGCGTTGCGCGAATGCCCACCGGCTGGGTGAACTTGAGCCCGTCGAGCGACATGCTCTCGGTTTGCAGGTCAAAGCGCTCGCGCGGCCCGCTTCCGGCCAGAGTCGCGCCGTCGTTCACCACGCGGCCGCTGATTTCCACGCGCTCGCCGGTGATGAACTCGGCCGGCGGAACAATCACGCTGGGGATTGGCGTGTAAACCCGCGTAAAAGCTCCGGCCCCAAGCAGGGCCAGCACTGCCGAGATTTGCGCGATGCGCAAACTCTTGTGGGCAACCGCGGCCATCGCGCACACCGCCAGCAGCGCAGACGCGCCGCCCCATTGCAAAGGAGACCGCAACAGATGTCCCGCCAGCCAGATACCCACGGCGAAGGCCGCGGCGGCCAGAATGAGTGGCGCATGGGTGTTCAGTTGCGGAGGTTCAGCATGTTGCGGGACGTTCATCGAACTCTTGCTTGCCTTGCGGAGCTAGACACTTCTCTATCGTGACAGCCTTACGATACTCTCAATGTGGAAAGTCTGGGGAAACAGATCAATCAGGTGCACGTCTTCCACATGGTAGCCGGTTTCCAGCAGCAGGCGGACGTCGCGCGCCAAAGTTGCCGGATCGCAGGAAACGTACACGATCTTCTTCACCCTCAGCGCGGCCAGAAGCTGGCTGGCTTTGGTTCCCAGGCCGGACCGCGGCGGATCAACCACCACCACGTCCGGATGCAGATTGAGGCAGCGCGGCAGGAACTGTTCAGTAGTGGTCTTCACCGGGACCACGTTCTTAAGCGCGTTGGCCTGCAGGTCCGCAGCCGACGCCGGCGCTGACTCCACGGCAAACACCTGATCGAACCGCTTCGCCAGATGGTTGGCGAACAAACCCACGCCCGCGTACAGGTCCACGGCAATCTTGCCGAAGAAATCAGAAGTCACTGTCTTGACCAGTTCATTCACCAGCAAACGGTTGGTCTGAAAGAACGATCCCGCGCTCACCCGGAAGGCCTTTTCGCCCACCTGATACATCAGTGACGGATTGCCCACCGCTTCTTTCATCTGCGCTTGTCCACCGCCGGCTGGGCCGGAGAAGATGGCCAGACCCTGGATCTCTGATATTCGGTTCTGCAACTCGCCGGCAAATTCGCGGATTCCCTGAGCCTCGGGGGCCTGGTAAATCTCCAGCACCACGCGGGAGTCAGCGTGGTCGGCGAAGAATTCAATTTCGTTCACGCCCTGCGGGACGCCGCCGGCCAGCCCAAGTTCCCACAGCTGAGCGATCACCCGATTCACCGCCGGCGAGCTGATGGGACAACTCTTCACCGGCAGCAGATCATGCGACGACACGCGATGGTAGCCCAGTGCGAAGTCCTTGCCGCCGCGAATCTTCACCCGCGTCCGGTTGCGGTAGTTCCAGGCTTCCGCCGAGTGCGTAATGATTTCCTTGGTCCACTCAAACTTGGCGTTGCGCAGCAGCGTTTCCCGCAGAATGGCGCGTTTGAACTCCAGTTGCGTGGAGTACGCCGTGTGCTGGTAGTGGCAGCCGCCGCAGCTGGCAAAGTAAGCGCACTGCGGCTGGATCCGCATCTCTGACGCTTTGATCACCTGCTCCGCCGTGCCCCGGGCAAAGCTGCTTTTCTCTTTGCTCAAGGTGGCGCTTACCTCCTCGCCGGGAAGCACAAAGGGCAAGAACACGGCTTTCCCGTCGGGAAGACGAGCCAGGCCATCGCCGCCGTAGACCATCTTTTCGATTTTAAGATTCACATGTAAAAGAGGCTGAGTCTGGGCATTGTAGCCTTTTCGAGCATCCGCCTGTGAGTAAATTGTTTCTGCAGCTGTACGATTTGTGCTGCCGGCATTTTGCTGCGATATGGTGCAATTTCGCGGTCCGCTTCCGCCCGCAACGCGACCAGCTCCTCTTCCGGTGCAACCACGGTCAGCGCCGCCTGCAGCTTTTCCTCCAGGACGGTCAGCCGGCGCTCCAGGTCTTCGAGTCGCGGCAGGGTGGTTGCGTTCTCCACCTCGGACGCCAGCGCGGAAAGCGCTGCTGCCACCTCTTCGGCCGTGGCGCGGACTTGCGCGGGCGATTGAACCTGCCGCAGTTTGTCCGCATTCTTGCGCATGAACTGCGCGATTTCAGCGGCATTCAGCCCGGTATCAGCTTTTGTTCCCTCGCGCTCTGAGCCCACGGCTGCTTCTTTCATGTCTTCCGCCGCGGCCAGCACTTCCTGCGCGCAATAGGCCAGGCTGTTGATCTTTTTCGCTTTCACCGGACGACGATCGTACTTATCAAACGTCTCATCAATGCCGCGCAGAACGGCTTCCAGCGGGAGTCCGGCGTCTTTCCAGGTTTCAATGAGCGCCCAGTCCAGCGTGGAGAGCAGCAGTCCGGTGCCGCGTCGCCGCTGGTAGCGCTCTTCGATCTCCGTAAAGTAGTTGAAGTAATTCTGCACGGCGGATGGGGGTAAGCCTGCGGTTCTAGCTCACACTCTTTGTTTTGTGCACCGCTGCGTTGCGCTCCCAGATGATGCGCAGGCCGTCCAGCGTGAGCAAATCGTCCACGGTCTTGATGTACTTGGAGTGTTCGCCGATCAGCCGCGCCAGCCCGCCGGTAGCGACTACTTTGGTTTCCGCGCCAAGTTCCGCCATCATGCGTTCCAGAATGCCATCCACTAGGCCCAGGTAGCCATAGGACATGCCGGATTGCATGCTGGCCACTGTATTGGTACCGATCAGCTTGGCCGGCCGGCGGATGTCCACACGCGGCAGCCTGGCGGTATTTTCCACCAGCGCCTGCGCGGAGATGCCGATGCCCGGAGCAATCGCGCCGCCCAGGTATTCGCCTTTGCGGGAAACCACGTCAAAGGTTGTCGCCGTGCCAAAATCCACCACCACGCATGGCCCGCCGTACTTCTCAAACGCCGCCACGCCGTTCACAATGCGGTCCGCGCCCACTTCCTGGGGATTGTCACACAGCACGGGCATACCGGTCTTGGCGCCCGGTTCCACGAACAGAGGTTTCAAGTGGAAGTAGCGCTCGCAAACTTCGCGCAGGGTGGAATCCATGGGCGGAACCACCGACGAAATGATGATGCCGCGGACCTCGGAAGACTCAATCTTGCCGACGGCAAACAGGTTGCGGAACAGGACGCCGTATTCATCCACCGTATGGGTGGCGATGGTGGCCACGCGCCAGTGGGCGATCAGCTTGGTTCCGGTTTTGCTCGCGAACGTGGGGTCCCCTGACCGCGCGCTTTTCGCCGCCAGGGGTGAAAATCCCGGCGTCTCCATCTGGTACACGCCCAGTACGGTGTTGGTATTCCCCACGTCAAGAACCAGGAGCATCGTTTCTCCTTGCCACCGGGCGGACGCTGCCGGAGATCACCATGCGCAGGCCAGTATCGGTGCGTACGCGAAGGAAGCCGCTGGGGTCCAGGCCGTCCGTCACGCCGTAGTAGCCGCCGTCTTCGTCCACATGCACCAGTTTGCCCAGCGCGTAAGAAGATCGCGACTCCACCCGGCGCATGATCGGCTCAAAGCGCAGCGCCGGCGTGCGAATCGGGCTGCTCATGGCCCGCAGCAGAGCGCGGTATTCGCGGTCCACCGCCCGGATCATGGCCCCGGCAAGCTCCACTCGCGAGAATTCCCGTCCTGCCTCGTTGCTCAGTGAAGTGGCCACGTTACGCAAGCCCTCGGGGAAGCTTTGCTGGTTCACGTTGATGCCCACGCCCACCACCGCGTGGTTCACGCGCGTTAGCTCGGAGCTCATCTCCGTCAGGATTCCCGCAAACTTCTTTTCGTTCAGCAGCAAATCATTTGGCCAGCGGATGTCCGGTTGCAGCCCTGTCAATTCTTTCACCGCGTCTTGCACCGCCACTCCGGAAATCAAGGAGAGCCACAGCGCCTCCGCCGGCGACATGGGAGGAAAAATCAGAAACGAACAATAAATCCCCGTGCCTTTTTCCGAATGCCATGTGTGCCCGCCGCGTCCCCGGCCCGCGGTCTGTTCTTCCGCCACAAAGACCGCGCCTTCCGGTCCGATGTCCGCGTGGTGCTTGGCATGGGTGGCCGCTTCCAGCGCCAGAGCGTTGGTGGATTCAGCCTGGTCGAAATGGTGAATATTGCCGGAGAAGATCGTGTTCCGCACCAGCGGCGCAAGTTTCTCCGGCAATAACAAGTCGGCAGAAGACACGGGGCGTTGTCCTCAGAACCTTATTTGGTTGCGGCCGGGGCCGGTGCTGCATGTCTTGCTTCAACGTTGAGATCGATTTTTATGTCATTGCCGATCATTGCTGCCGGTGCCTTTGAGATCCCAAAATCCTGGCGGTTGACGGTGAGAGAGGCATGCGCGCCCATCGCTTTTCCGCCTTTACCTGCGTCAATGGGCCCTTTCAATTCAAACGGCAGGTCCACGTTCTTGGCAACGCCATGAATCCTCAGCGTTCCGTGGGCCACGTAGTTGTCGCCCTTTTTCTCCACCGATTTGCTTTGAAACGTAATTTCCGGAAACTGCGCCACGTCAAAATAGTTGGCCGATTTCAGGTCATTGTCGCGGTTGTTGTTGTCCGTATTGATGCTGCCGGTCTTGATGGTTACCGTGACGGAAGACCTGGCCGTGTCTTTATCGTCAAACTGTATCGTTCCCGCAAAATCGGTAAAGCGCCCATTCACGGTGCTGATGGTCATATGAGTTACCGCGAAATTGACGGATGAGTGTACCGGATCAATTTTGTATTCGTCGGCAGCCAGCGCCGAAAGGGAGAGAGCAAAAACGCCAAGCAACAACCCAAGAACTTTACGTGCATGCATATTGAGCAACAGTCTCCTTAAAAGATTTTCCCTAGTTTGAGCAGATAACATCCCTCGCCGACGCAAAATATTTTGATCTCAAACTATCTCCTAGATAAGTCGGATAAGTCGGATAAGTCCCCACAGTGCAGATGCTTGGCCCCGCTGCCGCCCCCTAGCTTACGCGGGAATGATGCGCATACTCAAGTCCACGGCCTGGGGCGAGTGGGTCAGCGCTCCCACGGAAATGTAATCCACGCCGGTTTCCGCATACGCGCGGACGTTTTCCAGCCGTATGCCGCCGGAAGCCTCCAGCGTTACCGCGGTCGAGTGCTTGCGCGCCCGGGCCACCGCCGCGCGCGCGTCGTCCACCGTCATGTTATCCAGCATAAGCCTTTCCGCGCCGTTGGCCAGGGCTTCTTCCAGCTCAGCCATGTTGCGGACTTCGACTTCAATG
>JBGPLR010000009.1:0-19290 GCA_041486545.1 Terriglobia bacterium | reverse complement strand
TTCCTGGAAAAACCCAAGCCCGCGCAGGAAACCATTCCCGCACAACAGATGAAGACGCCGGAACTGATGCGGCAGGCTTCGCTGGCGAACAAAGACGTGGCCCGCGGATATTGGATCGAATTCAACCGCCGCTTCGCTCTGCCGACGGCGTGCCTGGTGCTGGTTCTGATGGGCATCCCGCTGGGTCTTTCCGCGCGCAAAGGCGGCAAAGGGGCCGGTTTTGTCCTGAGCATCGTCCTGGTCTTTGTTTACTACTTCCTGTTTATCTCCGGTCTGTCTTTGGCCAAGAGTGGCCGCGTTCCGCCCGCCGTGGGCGTTTGGACAGCCAACGTGGTCTTCGGCATTGTGGGCGCGCTGCTGCTGTGGCGGACGGACAAAATTCCCCTCGAACTCGGCATGGGGCAGGCGGTGCTCAATTGGTTCAAGAACTGGGTCCAGGCCCGCAGCCAGGGCCGCGGAGAAAGCCGCAGCAACGGTTCGCGCCGCCTCCAGTTCAACCCGCGCTTCCCCCTCATTCTGGATGACTACGTCCTGCGCACCTTCACCGGCCACCTGCTGCTGATCACCGCCAGTTTCCTGATGCTCTTGCTGATCTTTACATTCTTTGAGCTGCTGACCGACATCATGCGCAACAAAGTCCACCTTTCCATGGTGGGCGAGTACCTGCTCAATGTGATTCCTTCCCTGCTCTACCTGGTCACGCCGTTGAGCGTCCTGCTGGCGGTGCTGGTGACGTTTGGGCTGCTGCAAAAGTCGAACGAAATTACCGCCATGAAAGCCACGGGCATCAGCATCTACCGCACCGTGGTGCCCATCCTGTTCATCGCCCTGGCGCTGGCCGGCGGGCTGTTTCTGCTTGACCAGTTCTATCTGCCCTACGCCAACAAACGCGTGGAGACGCTGAAGAACCAGATCAAGGGCAAGCCGGCGCAAACCTATCTGCGCCCTGACCGCAAGTGGATCTTTGGCGAGACCAGACACAAGAATGGCGTGCCCGATCCCAATCGCAAAATCTATTACTACGAGTTCTATGACGCTGACCGGAACCAGTTCGGCAGCATTTCGTCGTTTCAACTGGACCCCCGTACCTTCCAGATCGCCAAACGCATTTACGCATCGCGTGCCCAGTGGTCAGACAAGCTGCAGCAATGGGTGTTTGAAAAAGGCTGGGTGCGCTCCTGGACGTACCCTCCCGGCGGCGATCCGCATGAGGAACTGCGGCAATTCGACGTGAGCACTTTTCCCGAGCTGACCGAGCCGCCCAGCTACTTCAAGAAGGAAGTGCGCCAGTCGCAGGAGATGAACTACGACTAACTGCGCAACTACATCCACGACTTGCAGCAGAGCGGCTTTGACGTGGTGCGGCTGCGCGTGCAATTGCAAAAGAAGATCGCCTTCCCCCTGATCACCCTGGTCATGGCGGTGCTGGCCGTGCCCTTTGCGCTGTCCGCCGGGCGGCGCGGCGCGCTCACCGGGATCGCCGTGGCGGTGATGATCGCCGTGGCGTATTACGTGACGTCCGGTCTGTTTGAAGCCATGGGCAACGTCAGCCAACTGCCGCCGCTGGTGGCCGCCTGGTCGCCGGACATTATTTTCGGCTTGGCAGGGGGATATTTGATACTCAAGACGCCGTCGTGACATCTCCAGACAATTGCCAAGATCGCCGAAAGTGCCAGGATTGCCAAGACTGAACGCGGCCGAAATTGAGCGCCTAGTCCCGATCACGGCGATGTCGGCGGTCGCGTGCGATCACGGCGATTGATTCCCCGCTCCTTCCTCCCTGCTAAAATCATCCAATAGTCTTCATGTTCAAGAATCTTCAGCCGCTTTTCCCGTACCTGAAAAGATATCGCCTCACTCTGTTCTGGGGAGCGATGACCGTCCTGTTCAACAACGGGATCTGGGTTCTGTTTCCGCAAGTCTTGCGCCGCGCCATTGACGACCTGAACCACACCGCCACGCGCCAGAAGTTTCTGGTCTATTCCCTCTTGCTGCTGGCCATCGCGTTGAGCAAAGGCGTGTTCCAGTTCCTGACGCGCTGGCTGATGATCGGCGTCTCACGCGAGATTGAATTCGACCTCCGCAATGACATGTTTGCCCACCTGGAGAGCCTGCCTTACGCCTACTTCCAGAAGAACCGCACCGGTGACATCATGGCCCGCGCCACCAATGACCTGAATGCCGTGCGCATGCTGCTGGGGCCAGCCATCATGTACACCGCCAACACCCTGGTGTTTACCCTGGCCGCGCTGGCCTTCATGTGGAAGACCAGCCCCAAGCTCACGATTTACGCGTTCCTGCCTTTGCCGCTGGCCAGCGTGATCATCCAGTACTTCGGGCGGCGCATCCATGAGCGCTTTGAGAGGATCCAGGCGCAGTTCTCTGAAATATCCGCGCGCGCCCAGGAGAACTTTTCCGGAGCGCGCCTCATCCGCGCTTACGCACAGGAAGACGCCGAGATCGCGCTGTTTGAACGCTCCAACCTGGAATATGTGGCGCGCAGCCTGCCCCTGGCCCGGCTGATGGGTATGTTGTGGCCGGCGCTGGAACTGCTCTTGGGACTGGCCATCGCCCTGGTGCTGTGGCTGGGCCCGCGTGAAGTCCTGCAACAGCACATTACTCTGGGCGGCTTCGTGGCGTTTCTTACGTATATCGTCATGCTCACCTGGCCGGTGATCGCCCTGGGATGGGTCATCAACATCTTTCAGCGGGGCCTGGCTTCCATGGGACGCATCAATGAAATCCTGGTGGCCCAGCCGGACATCAACGACGCGGCCGTGGCTGACGACTTGAAGCATGGCAAGTCCATCCGCGGCGCGCTGGAATTTCGCCATCTTAATTTCAGTTACAACGGCACGCAGGTGCTGAAGGACATCAACCTGGAAGTTCCGGCGGGCAGCAGTCTGGCCATCGTCGGGCCAACGGGCGCGGGTAAGACGACGCTGGTCAGCCTTATACCGCGAATATTCGACGTGAACAATGACGCGAAGAGCGGAGGTGCGCATGTCCCCGCCGCGTCCGGCCAGATTCTGCTCGATGGCCGCCCGTTGCGCGAGTATCCCCTGGAAGTTGTTCGCCGCAACATCGGCTTTGTGCCGCAGGAGACGTTTCTCTTCAGTGACACGGTGCGGGAGAACATCGCGTTCGGCGTGGAAAGCGCCACGGACGAACAAGTCCGCGCCGCCGCCGAAGCGGCCAGCATCGCCGCGGACATTGAAGCCTTCCCTGACCAGTACCAGACCATGGTGGGCGAACGCGGCATCACTCTTTCCGGCGGGCAGAAGCAGCGCACAGCCATCGCCCGCGCCATCATTCGCGACCCGCGCATCCTGGTTCTCGACGACGCGCTGGCCAGCGTGGACACCTACACCGAAGAAAAAATCCTGAACCACCTGCGCGAAGTCATGCAGGACCGCACCACCATCTTCATTTCGCACCGCGTCTCCACCGTGCGCAACGCGGACCGCATTGCCGTGCTGCACGATGGCCGCATTGTGGAACTGGGCACCCATGAAGAACTGCTCGCGCGCAACGGCTACTACACTGAGCTCTACAACAAGCAGCTGCTGGAAGAGGAACTGGCGCAGGTTTAAACAGAAAAACATTGGCCTGGAAAAAACCTGGCCAGAAGATAAGTCTAGCCAAAAGGTCTAACGATGAAACGCGTGGTGGCGCCCGAACTCCTGGACAGCGATGCCGGCACGCCGCGTGAAATAGACCGCAGCATTGCCGATCTGCGCATGTTCAACCGGCGCTTTGGCGGCGTCCGGACGATGAGCAGGATGCTGGCGACGGTGGCTGCGGCACGCCGTCTCAAGGAACTAAGCTGGCTGGATGCCGGCGGCGCGTCGGGCGATATGGTGGCTGAAGTCCGGAAATTGCTGTCAGGCTCCGGTATTTCACTGCGTCCAGTGATCCTGGACCGCGCCCCCAGCCACCTCAGCGACACCTGCGCCAGCGTCTGCGGCGACGCCCTGGCCCTTCCCTTCCGCGACGCAAGCTTTGACGTGGTTGGCTCTTCCCTCTTTGCCCACCACCTGGAACCGGAAGAGCTCCTGAGATTTGCCGGCGAAGGCTTGCGCGTGGCGCGGCACGCGTTCCTGATTCAGGATCTGGTCCGGCATCCCCTGCACTTCGCGCTGGCGGTTGCCGGGCGGCCCATCTATCGCAGCCGCCTCACGCGGCATGACGCGCCGGTCTCCGTGCGTCGCGCTTACACCGTTGGCGAAATCCGCGGCATCCTGCAGCCGGCCGGCGCGGCAAAAATCGAGATCAAGACTTCATTCCTCTTTCGCATGGGAGTGATTGCATGGAAATAGCCGCAGCCCCGTACGATCTGATCGTAGCCGGCGCAGGTCCGGCCGGCTCCGCATGCGCCATCACCGCGGCCCGCGCGGGGGCCCGCGTGCTTCTTCTGGACAAAGACCGTTTTCCTCGCCACAAAGTCTGCGGGGAATTTGTCTCGGCGGAATCGTTGCGGCTGCTGGAGTCTTTGCTGCAGGAAAACCTCTTTGGTTCACGCCTGGAAATCAGCTCTTCCCGCATCTTCCTTGACGGCAAAACGGTCCGCCTGCCGGTTGCGCCCGCGGCGCTGAGCATTCCTCGCTATGATTTGGACGCAGCCCTCTTGCAGGCGGCGCGACGGGCCGGCGTGCAGGCGGAAGAAGGCGTGGCCGTGCGCGACGTTCAATCGCCGGCCGGCGCCGATGATCTGTTTCGCGTGGCGACTGCGGCAACAACTTTCACCGCGCGCGCCGTGGTCAACACTAGCGGGCGCTGGTCGCAACTGACGAAATATGACGCCGGCGGCCAGGCGAAATGGCTGGGACTGAAAGCGCATTATCGTGAAGCTTCGGTGCCCGGTTCCGTTGATCTCTACTTTTTCCCCGGAGGCTACTGCGGCGTCACGCCGTTGGGTCCCGACTCAGTGAATGCCTGCGCTATGGTCCGCGCGGATGCGGCAACAACGTTGGACGAGGTGCTTGCGGCGCATCCGGAACTTTTGGCCCGCAGCCGGAATTGGGAGCCGCTGTTCCCCGCGATTACCACCTCGCCTCTGTACTTCCGCAAGCCGGTCACAGAGGACCACGGCATGATCTGTGCCGGCGACGCCGCCGGATTCATTGATCCTTTCGCCGGTGACGGCATCTCACTGGCTTTGCACAGCGGAGCTTTGGCGGCGGAGTCGCTGGTTCCTTTCTCGCAGGGAAAATGTTCGTTGTCCCAGGCCCGCGCGCAATACGGCGCCGCTTACGCCCGGCGCTTTACCGCGGCATTCCGCAACGCTGCCTGGCTCCGCCGCGGGCTTTCAGCGCCCAGGTGGTTCAGGTCGCTCGGCCTAAGACTGATGGGGACGCGTCCGGTGGCAAGTTTGATTGTGAAGCAGACGAGGGCCCAGATGCGCTGAGGGCGTGCTCGAACTATTTCTTCCAGGCCCTCCTTACGAGTCGTCATCCCGAGGGCCGTGTTAGCGAGCAAGCGTTTTCTTCAGCTTGCGAGCAGGCCCGAGGGACCTTGTGTTTCGAAATCTCTGATTCCGTATCCCCAAACCGCAAGGTCCCTCGCTCCTATTCGGACGCTGATGACAGCGCGTCCTCATTAACGGAGACTCGGGATGACGCAATTTGAGAAACGGGAAGTGGCAGCACGAAAATCTCAAGGACTTCAAGCCTTACTGCGTGGCCGCCAGTTTTTGCCGGCGCATTACGCGCCGCGCCACGGCCAGCAAGTCGGCGACTTCGAATGGCTTCACCAGGCAGAATATCTGGGTGGCATCCACAAAGGCCCGCACGCCGGCGTCAGAGACGTTGGAGAGCACCAGGACGGTCTTGGGCACCAGGTTCGGCAGGTCTTTCTCAATCAGCCGGAAAACGCGCTCGCTGGACCACTCGCCGGGGATTTTGCTGTCGAGGAAAACGGCGTCAAATTCCTGGCGACGAAGTTTCTCGGCGGCCTCCTTGCCGGTGGTAGCGGTGACCACCATCAGGCCCGCGGCGCTGAGCACTTCCGCTTCCAGGTCAAGCACGGCCTCTTCGTCATCCACCAGCAACACGCAGCCTTCCAACCGTGACTCACGGCGGGACACGATGCGGTCGCGCTCGGTGACCGGTTTCTCGCCCACCGCCACGGGGAGGCGGACCTGCACCAGCGCGCCGCCATCGGAATGGTTCTGGGCGGAGATTTCTCCGCCGTGCTCCTTCACAATGCCGTAGCAGATGCTCAAGCCCAGGCCCGTGCCTTTGCCCACGCCTTTGGTGGTGTAGAAAGGATCAAATACGTGCTTGGGATCGCGGATGCCGTGACCGGAGTCATGAAATTCACTCACCACATGTCCGTTTTCCGTGTAGATCCTGATCGCCAGTCTGCCGCCGCGGGGGGATTCCATCATGGCGTCGGCAGCGTTGTTGATGATGTTCAGATACACCTGCTCCAACTGGTGGGGGTCCGCCACCACCGAGGGCAAGAGCGGGTCAAATTCGCGGTGCACTTCAATGTTGTTGACCTTCAGGTCATAGTCGCGCAGGGCGATGGTATCTTCCGCCACGCTGCGCAAATCCACGTGGACGCGCTTGGGCTTGTGCTGCCGGGCAAAGGACAGCAGGTTCTGCACAATCTTTTGCGTGCGTTGCGCCTGCTTGTGCAACTTGAGAATAAAATCCTGCACGCGTGGCTCCAGGGTTTCACTCTCCAGCAATTGCGCGTAACCCAGAATGGCCGTCAGCGGGTTGTTCAGTTCGTGGGCCACGCCGGAGATCAACTGTCCCACGGCCGACATCTTTTCGCTTTGCAGCAGCTGTTCCTGCGTGCGCCGCAGGTCTTCGTAGGCCTGCTTGGTTTCCTGGTAGAGCTGGATTTTTTCAATGGTGGTGGCCAGTTGCCGGCCCACGGCAACCATCACGCTGACTTCTGAGTTGTTGAACTGCCGGGGCGTGCGGCTGCTGGTACCGAGCACTCCCAGCATCTTCTCTTTGCGCCACAGTACAACCCACATCCAGGACTTCAGGCCTTCTGAGTCCACGATTTTGTGCAGGATCTCAGGCAGATGAGGCAGGTGTTCGTGGTCAATCATTTCCGTGTGGTTGGCACGCAGCGCGGCCACAAAGTCAGCCGGAAGTTGGAAAGATTGTTTGTCGGCAAGAAACGAGCTGCGGTAGCCGTAGGCCGCCTTCTTCATCATGGAAGAGGTTTCTTCATCAAAAAGGTAAACAGAAGAAGTGTCGGTCCCCAGCAATTCCACAATCTGCAGCATGATCAGCTGCAGGATCTCGTCCAATTCAAACGACTGGTTAAAGGTGACGGCAATGGTGTTGAGGACGTACAGCTCGCGGTTGCGCCGCCGGATTTCGTCTTCCGCGCGCTTCATTTCGGTCACGTCCATCAGCACGCCCTGGTAGCGTTCCACCTTGCCGCTGGCATCGCGCGTGGCAAAGCTGCTTTCGATAGCGTGGATTTCCTTGCCATCCTTGCGCCGCAAACGATTTTCAAAATTTCTCACGTAACCGTGCTGGGTGATCTCCCGCAGGAATTTCTCGCGGTCCTCCACGTTCATGTAGATGGACTCCACCACATTCAGCCTGAGGATTTCCTCCTTGCTGGAGTATCCCAGCATGTGCACAAAAGCCTCATTGCAGTCCAGCAGCTTGCCGTCCGGCGTGGACGCGAACACGCCTTCGTGCATGTGGTTGAACAGGGATGCGTAGCGCTCATCTGCGGCCCGGGCTTCGGTGATGTCCTTGATCACGTGTACGGTGCCCCCGCGGGACACGTCTTCTCCGGTGAAGGGCGAAGTGGACACCACGGAATACCCGCCCAGGCTGGGATCTTCTTCGCCGGAACATTCGGCGTGCGCGCAGTAGGGACACCCTTGCCAGTTGATGCCCGCGCCGGGCATTACCGCTTCACATAGTTGTTCCATCACTTCGTCGCCGCCGCGACCCAGGCGGGTGAGCAAGGCCTGGTTCGCGCGCAGGATGCGGTATTCCGAATCGTGGACCAGAATACAATCGGGAATGGAGTCAAAGGTCTGCGCCCATTCGTTGCGCGACCGGATCACCTGCTCCACCAGTTGGCGGTTTTCCGCTCCCAGCCCCAGTTGCTTGGCTACGGCCTTGAGAAAATTCTTTTCCCCCTGGGTGTAAGCGCGGAAGTGCGGCATGCCCAGGACCAGGATGCCGATGCGCGCGTGCTTGCCTTCTACCGGGACCAGCACCATATGGTGCATGCCGTCCTGCTTGAGCACCTTGCCGACTTCGGGGAGCGCTTCTGCCGCGCGCATTACGTAGATTTCACTCTCGCGCAAAGCAAAGCCGCTGACGCTGCGGCTGGCTTCAATGCTTTTGGCCTGGGCGACAAAGGCCGGGGAGAGCCCGCGATGCTCGGCAATTACCAGTTTGTCACCCTCCAGCACGCGGAACCAGGCGGCGCGGGCGCTGGAAATCCGCTTCAACTCTTCCAGAGCGGTGCCCACGGCGGGATCAAAATCGGCGGAGTCAGAAATCTGGTTGGTCAGCTTATTGAGCACGTCCAGCCGTTCGATTTGCACCCGCGAGTCGTCCAGTACCAGGATGAGCATCGCCACGCCCAGCAGCAGGTCCACGATGGTGTCGTGGGGCATGAAGCCATTGGGGTTATGCCGCAAGGGAATATGGAGGAAAAAAAACATGACCGCCAGCAGCCAGCGTCCCGGAGCCACCCGGCCCCACGCGGCCCGCACCATCTGCACCGTGGCCACCAGCAGGACCGCGCGCCAGCTCAGGTAAACAGCGCTGCTGAGCACGCCGGAATTGGGTAGCCACAGGGAGCGCACCACCGAGAGGACCAACGCACCGGAAAGAATGACGCCTGCCGGCCATAACAGCCGCCGTTCGGAGACGTACATGAAGACGGCTGCCGACAAGAGAAATACCGCCACCAGAAAGGAAACGGTGGCCGCCGCCGGCCAAAAGCGGGAATCTGCTTGTGTGGCGTTCAGCGCGATGAACAGCTTGCAAACGCCATAGGCCGACCAGCCGGCGATCCAGGGCAGCAGGTACTTCTCGCGAAAAATGCGATAAAGCAGGATCGCCCCTGCCAGCAAGATCAGCAGGGTGGAGGCTTCGGCCAGGATGGCTGATCGCAGCGCAGGATCCATGGTTTATCGGCTCATTTATCGGCTCAGACGAGTATCTTAATCGAGTGGGAACTTATATATCATAGATTACTATGGGCATCGGGATTTATACCCTTTGGTCATTGTATTTCCGGTTAACCTGGGATACATTAAAAATCCTCCCAAAAAGGTTAGATTTACCCAATGGATGCAGAGCGAATCCTGGTCGTGGACGACGAAGAGCCCATTCGGGAGATCATCTCGTCTATGCTGAGCGCCGCTGGTTACAAAACCAGGCAAGCCTGCTCGGGCATGGAAGCCCTGGCCATTCTGAACAGCACGGGCGAATTTGAGCTCATGTTGTCTGACCTGATGATGGCCGAAATGGACGGCATC
This sequence comes from Terriglobia bacterium, assembly GCA_041486545.1. Lineage (GTDB taxonomy): Bacteria > Acidobacteriota > Terriglobia > Terriglobales > Acidobacteriaceae > Angelobacter. Next base: position 9,806 of record JBGPLR010000009.1, on the reverse strand, counting down.
GCCCTGCTGGACCGGTCCAAAGAGAAGTACCCGGACATGCCGGTGATCATGGTTACCGCCCAGCATGATATTTCCATCGCCCTGGCCACCATCCGCAACGGCGCCTACGACTACCTGCTGAAGCCGTTTGAGCGCGAACAACTCCTCAACATTGTGGCCCGTGCTTTGGAGCATCGCCGCCTCAAGCTGGATAACCGCGCCTACCAGTCCAATCTGGAGTCCCTGGTGGCTGCCCGGACCGAGCAGCTTCGCCAGGCCATGACCGACCTGGAACGCTCTTATGACATCACGCTGGAAGCTCTGGGCGATGCGCTCGACCTGAAAGACGCTGAGACCGAAGGCCACTCCAAGCGGGTCACCGCCTTCACCATCGCCATTGCCCGCGCCATGGGTCTGTCGGGAGAAAAAATACGGGTCATCGCCCGCGGAGCTTTCCTCCATGACATTGGCAAAATGGCCATTCCGGACAAAATCCTGCTCAAGCCCGGCGCCCTGACCCCGGAGGAAACCAGGATCATGCGGGAACATTGCTTCCGCGGCTACCAAATGCTCAAAAAGATCCCCTTCCTCTCAGAGGCTTCCGAGATCGTTTACGCCCATCAGGAACGCTTTGACGGCACCGGCTATCCGCGTGGCCTGCAAGGGGAAGAAATCCCTGTGGGGGCTCGTATCTTCTCTGTGGCCGATACCCTGGACGCTATCACCTCCGACCGTCCGTATCGCGCCGCCCGGGGCATCAGCGTGGCCCGCGACGAAGTGGAGCGCTACGCTGGCACGCAATTCGATCCCGACGTGGCCCGCGTCTTCCTGGAAATGCCGGACACCATCTGGGACGACTTGCGCAAAGAGATCAATTCCCAGATCTACAAATTCACTTACCCGCTGACCAAATCACTGGAACTCCAGCCGAAATAAGGCCCGGCTCGCAGCTGCCCGGATGTCCTCAAGAGGTTCCATTCGCCTGCATAAAGCACTTGGGAAGACAAATGCATTATCATGTATACTTTCGCATACAATGAGTTCCACCATCCTTACTCTTCGGCTTGATCATGATCTCAAGAAGCAGTTGGACAAGCTGGCCCAGGCCACACGCCGCAGCAAGTCTTTCCTGGCGGCGGAAGCTATCCGTGAATACGTCGCCTTGAATGAGTGGCAAATCCGGGAGATCAAAAAGGCCCTGAAGGAAGCCGACCGCGGAGATTTCGCCTCCGCTGGCGAGGTCCGCAGCCTGGTCCGCAAGTGGAAGAAGAATGCGCGTTAAGTGGCTTCGAATAGCCCTCAAGAATCTTGATGCTGAAGCCGAGTATATCTCGCACGATAATCCACAAGCAGCAGCCCGGATGGTGGTTGCCGTGGTTGACGCCGTGGATCGTCTGGCTGACTTTCCCGCCATGGGACGGCCCGGCCGCGTGGGTGGCACGCGGGAGTTAGTGGTCCCAGGCACTCCCTACATCATTCCCTACCGTGTTCGCAAAGAGAAGATCGAGGTCCTGAGGGTCTTCCATGCTGCGCGCAAGTGGCCCAAGCGATTCCCCGCTGACAGCCCCTAACTCGTCAAAGCCTGGGTTTCTGCCTCACGCGATACAATGATCTAGCAGTTTTTCGTTGATTTCGCAGAGAGGTGTGCGTATGGCAATCCTCACGGATGCAGAAATCCAGCAGGCCCTGGGTAAACTTCCCGGCTGGGGGCGTAACGGCATCGCCATCCAGAGAGTTTTCGAATTTCCTGATTTCAAGGCGGCCATGGTTTTCGTGAACAAAATCGCTGACGCCGCCGAGCAGGCCAATCATCACCCGGACATAGACATCCGCTATAACAAAGTCACCATGGCATTGGTGTCGCACGATTCAGGAGGGGTCACGGGAAGAGACGTGCGCATGGCTGAGAAGATCAACCAGTTGGCCGGCTGAAGACTACGCTTTCTGCTGTTCCAGCGCCTCCGCCAGATGGTCAAGCGCCGACTGAATAGCGCCCAGTTGGTCGTCACAGAACCTGCCGAAGTCCCCCAAGGATTCAGCGCCGTCGGCAAATTGTTCAACCCAGCCCAGCATTCGTCCGCGGGCGCGTTCGCTGGCAAAAAGCAATCCCAAGCCGCTCAGCCCCAGCAGCGCCGCAGGTACAAACCAGTTCTTCATACGCGTGGTCCCCAATATTGAAATCGTCCGTTACTCGAGTCTTTCGTGTATGTCCATTTGACAGCCGTAGATAGCTTTAGGATGTTCAATCATCGGACTTTTGTACAGTTACTCAGGTAATGCCCTTGCGCCGTCATTTCAGCGCGGCCGGCCAGACGGGCAGAATCTCGCGTTGGAGCGCAGTGACAGAATGAAACGATTACCCGATCTCCCGATGACCCAATGTCCCGATTCTTGATACACTCACCTGTTTTCTCGAAGCCCGTCTAAATTCTTGCGTGGAGTTAAGAATGACCCAAGTACGCGCCCTGACTTTGTCCGTCTCCGTCCTCCTGCTGTTTGCTCTTAGCGCAACCGCCCAGCAACGCAACCGTGAAGGCCGCCCTCCGGGCGCGGCGCCTGCGGCCAGCCCGGCAGGTGACCAGCCTGCCAAGCCCGCGGCCGAAGCCAAGAAAGAACCAGCCGAGCAGCCTCCGGTGGTTACCCATCACGAAATTCACGTGGGCGGCAAGACGCTGCACTATACGGCCACGGCCGGCATGATGCCGCTGAAGAACACTGACACCGGCGAGGTGGAAGCCAACGTCTTCTACATGGCTTACACCATGGACGGCCAGCAAGCCGAGCGTCGGCCGCTCACGTTTTCTTTCAACGGCGGCCCCGGCTCGGCATCCGTGTGGCTGCACCTGGGGGCGATTGGTCCCAAGCGGGTGAAGATGCAGGCTGACGGCATGATGCCCGCACCTCCGTACCAACTGGTGGACAACGAACACACCTGGCTCGATCAGACCGACCTGGTGTTCATTGATCCCGTAGGCACCGGCTACAGCCGCGCCGTCAAGCGCGATCAGACACGCAAATTCCTGGGCCTGCGCGGCGACATTGAGTCGGTCGGCGAATTCATCCGCCTGTACCTGGGACGCAACGAGCGTTGGGCGTCGCCGCTGTTTATGGTCGGCGAAAGCTACGGCACCACGCGCGCCGCCGGCCTCTCCGGATACCTGGTGGAACACGGCATCGCCTTCAACGGCATCATGCTGATCTCCAGCATCCTGAACTTTGAGACCACGGACGGCGCTCCCGGCAACGATTTGCCCTACGTGCTCTTCCTGCCGACTTTTGCCACCACCGCCTGGTATCACAAAAAGCTTGGCCCTGACATGCAGGACTTCAACAAGCTGCGCGCTGACGTGGAAGACTGGGCGCTCAACGGTTACGCCGACGCGCTGGCCAAAGGCGACCGGCTCACCCCGCAGGAACGCAGCGCCGTCGCGGACCGGCTGGCCAAGTTCACCGGACTGAGTAAGTCCTACGTCGAAAACAGTGATCTGCGCGTGGATGAACCGCACTTTGTCAAAGAATTGATGCGCGACCAGCGCAAGACAGTGGGCCGCCTGGACAGCCGCTTCACCGGCAGCGACCGCTCGGGCATCGCCGAGACCGCGGGGTTTGATCCCAGCATGAGCGCTATTCGTCCGCCGTACACCGCCATGTTCAACCAGTACGTCCGCACCGAACTGGGTTACAAGTCAGACCTGGAGTATTACATTCTGGGCGGAGGCTTCCGCTTTGATGAGTGGGACTGGGGCGTCCAGCGCGGCGGCTTCCCCGACACTGCGCGCGCCCTGAAAGACGCGTTCGACAAGAACCCTTACATGAAGCTGTTCATCGGCTCCGGATATTACGATCTGGCCACGCCGTATTACGCCACGCAATACACCATCAACCACATGGGCCTGGACACCGCGCAGCACTCGCGCATTACGCTGGGCTACTACGGCGCCGGACACATGATGTATATCCAGGACAGCTCGCTGGGCGAACTGAAGAATGACGTGGGGAAGTTTATTCAGTCGTCTCTTAAATAAAAACATCGTCATCCCGAAGGGCGTTAAGCGCGCGAGCGTTCTCTTCAGCTCGCGTGTAGCCCTGAGGGACCTTGTGCTTCCTGATGGATGATCTTTCTTACATGTATATGATGGGCAGCGCATCCAGACGAGCGTTGTACACCGGCGTAACCGTGCCGCTTTACAAGCGCGTTTGGGAACACAAGAACGATCTAGGCGGCTATTTCACCAGCAAATACAAGTGTTATCGGCTGGTCTATTTTAAAGAACTTACAAACGTCAACACGGCAATAGCCCGAGAGAAGAAAGTAAAAGGGTGGCGCCGGTCAAAAAAGAATGCTCTAGTCGAATCCCTCAATCCTGATTGGAAGGATTGGGCTGCCGACTGGTATCCGGACGGTTTGCTGCGCGACGGCAAGCCGGTGAAGTAGGCTAGCACGAGGTCCCTCCGTCCTACTCGCGCGCTGGTGACCGCGCGCGCTCGCTTAACGGCCGTCGGGATGACGGGGTTTGAGATTGTTCTTTTTAGCCGGTCATCCCGAAGGGCGTCGGCGAAGCGAGCGTTTTCTTCAGCCCCTTCGTGTTCCTTCGTGTCCTTTGTGGTTAAAGGGTTGTGTGGTTAAGAGCTTTTCCCAAACGGCTCTTCCAAGCTCGGGCTCTGTGGCGTGAACAGTTCCGCGCCGTTCTCCGTGATGTGCATGTCGTCTTCCAGACGGACGCCAAACTCCCCGCGAATGTAGACTCCCGGCTCGTCGCTGAAACACATGCGCGGCGCGAGCGGAAGCGTGTTGCCGCGGACCAGGTAAGGCCACTCGTGTCCGTCCATGCCGATGCCGTGGCCCACGCGGTGGCCGAAATGTTTGTAGTCGGGGCCGAAGCCGGCGTCGTCAATCACTTTGCGGGCGGCGGCGTCCACGGCCTGGCACTGCACGCCGGGTCTGGCGGCGGCCAGCGCGGCGGACTGTGCGCGATGCACGATCTCAAAGACCTTCTTCATCTTGTCCGTCGGCTTGCCCAGGACGACCGTGCGGCTGATGTCAGAGTCATAACCTTCCACGTTGCAGCCTCCGTCCATCAGCAGGATGGTGCCTTCGCGGATGACCTGCGGCATGGCCGAGCCGTGCGGCAACGCGGAAGATTCCGCCACTTGGACTCCGGCCCCGCCCTGGAAGCCCTGTTGCGAGTGCGCGGCGGAAACCAGTTGCGCGAAGTCGCGCTGCGTCATGCCTTCCTTGGTGGAAAGATACGCGGCTTCATACGCGGCCAGGGTGACCTGGTTGGCCAGGGTCATCAATTGCAGTTCGTGGTCGCTCTTGATCATGCGGCAGCCGGCGGTGACCGGAGTGGCGCTTAAGATCTGCGCCGCCGGAGCCGCCTTGCCCACACCCGAACTGAAAACGTAATGCACGGTTTCTTCCATGCCGATCTTCCCGGCGGCGATCCCGCGCTCCTTCATGCCGTCAGCAATGCGGTGGTAGGGGCTGTCATCTTCCTGCCAGATGCGGACGTCCGCTTTGGAGTCGCCCATGCCCATGACGATCTGTTCGCGTGCGCGGTCTTCTTCAAACGCCGGGCATACATAAAACGGATTGCCCTTGGCCGGAACGATCATGGCGAACAGCCGCTCGCTCAGCCACCAGCGAATGCCGGTGAAATACACCAGAGACGTCCCGCCGATCATCATGATGGCGTCAAGTTTGTTGTCCGCCATCAAATGTCGCGCGCGTTCCAAGCGTTGCTGGCGCTCTTCAATCGTGATGGGCTTGGCCTCGTCCTTACGCGACTTCAGCCGGGCGATGGGCTGCGGCACAAACTTGGACGGACCCTGCTGCTCAGCCAACATGCTCCCTGGGCTGGCGACAGCGATGGATGCGGCGATTCCGGCATTCTGCAGAAAACGGCGGCGAGAAGAGTTCATTGGGGCTCCTTGGAGGAATGGATAGAGTACCACCGCTGAGATTCGTGATCGAGAATGCCAATCCCCAAACCTTGAAACACGGAGGAAGCGGAGGATTTTGGGAATTGCCAGGATTGCCGGAATTGCCAAGATTGCCAAAACTGCAATCAGCCGCTACACAGCTTTGGCAACTACCGATTCTTCGTCCCTCTTTCCTCCGTGTCCTCCTTTCCTCCGTGTTTCAAAGATTTTGGGTTTCGTCTTAAGGCTTCGCGCCCGCGGTTCCAGGTTTTGCCGGCTGGGTTGCAGGACCGTTGGGAGCGGTCGGCGTCGTGACGGGTCCCGGCTCAGGCTTGGGCGGCATGTCGGCTTTGCTGAATCGCGGAAGCATCTCGTCGCGCATGGCCAGTTGGTAGACGCTGGCGGCGGCGACGATGGCGGCTTTCTTCACATCGTCTTCGATGATCCGCTCGTAGGTGTCCAGGTTGGTGTGCCAGGTGTCCGCAAAGTATTCAATCGGGTCCTGGGCCATGCCGATGCCGGGCAACCCGGCTTGGGAAAATGAAGTTGAATCGGTGCCGCCGGCGCGGCGGTTTTTGTTGGCAATCACTCCGGCCACGCCCAGGTCGGCAAACGGAGTGACGATCTGGCGCAGGATGTCCGCATCTTCCGGCGGGCCAAACACGCCCAGACCGCGAACGCGTCCTGTGCCTGAGTCAATGTTGAAGTAGCCGCCGAACTTGGCGTACTCCGGCTTGGGATCTTCAAACGAGCCGAAGTGTTCCTTCACGTAGGCCTGCGATCCCAGCAGGCCTTGTTCTTCGCCGCTCCACAGCGCCACCCGGATGGTGCGCCGCGGCTTCACGCCCAACGCTTTCAAAATGCGCGCAGCTTCCATCATGACGGCGCAGCCGATGGCGTTATCGGTGGCTCCGGTGGCCGAGTGCCAGGAATCCAGGTGGCCACCCAGCATGATGACTTCGTCTTTTTTGTCCGTGCCTGGAATCTCAGCGACGGTGTTGTAGGTAGTCTTCCCTTCCGGAAAAATTTTGTTTTGGATATTAAATTCCAGCTGCACCGGCGTTCCGTCCGCCAGAATGCGCACGATGCGCCCGAAATCTTCATTGCGCAGGACGACGGTCGGCACCACCTTGGCGGGATCGTAGGTCCGGTTCTGGAAAGCGCGGATGTGCCCGTTGGTCATGTGCGCGTCATTCAGCCGCATGGCGGCGCCGTTGGCCAGCAGAAACTGGTCAGTCTGTTCGTTGATCTGCTGCGGGGTCAGCACACCCGGCTCCGGCGGCGTTGGTGGCTGCCCCGGACGCGGGCCGAATTGCCCGGCATTGGGATTCTTGGGGTCAAAGCGGTCGGCCGCCAGTTTGTCGTCCATGCGGCGCGGGGGGACGTCAATCACCACCGGCACGGCGTCCCCTTTGCCTACCAGCACCATCATGCCCTTCACTTTGTCCTTGATGGTCGCGAAATAGGCTGTCAGGTCATCCTGCTTGGGCTTCTCTGGAATGACCATCTGGAAGACTTGCGCGGTGATCGTCCCTTTGGTTCCTGGCGTCCAGGCCCAGACTTTAAACGTAAGCTGGTCTTTGACGGGAGCAACGACATAGCCGCTGGCGCGCTCGTTCATCCAGCCGGGATGGCCAAAGTCCCACGGCTCCAGGTGGCCGTTCTCAAATCCCCACTCCTTCATCTGCTTCAGGGCCCAGTCCGCCGCGGCTTTGTGGTTGGGCGAGCCGGTCAGGCGCGGGCCGTAAATGTCGGCAAGAAAATGCATGGTGTGCATGATCTGCGAGTGGCTGGCTTCCTCGTCCCGAATCTTCTTGTTGATGTCAGGATCAACGGCAGACTGTGCCGCCAGGGGAAGCTGCAAGAGGCCAAGACAGACGACCAGGGCGAAAGGGCGATTCCACGATGACATTCAGGGTTCTCCGGTGGATGGTTCTCCGGTGGATAAAGATAAAGGCTGGCCGCACCAATGTCCATTCTTGAGAAAACGCCGGCCATCGGGTAACCATGCAAGCACGGTGGCCGGTGCTTTAGTCTGGCGCAAAGGTCATGACGTATAATGGCCAGTCAAATCCATCCCCCGGATTCCACAACAGGAGAATCACATGTCCACGACACCAACAGGCGGGCCGCAAACGCCGGGCGCTATGCCTCCGGCCAAGAAATCTAACGCGATTCTTTGGATACTGGGCGGGTGCGGGACGTTCATCGTCCTGATCATCCTGGGTTTTGTCGGGATTTACTTCTACGGGATGCACAAGCTGGAGAAAGCCGGCATTAGTCGCGAACAGATGCAAAAGAACCCTGCCCTGTCGGCAGCCAAGCTCGCCGTAACCATGAACCCGGACACGGAAATCGTGTCCAGTGACGACAACGCCGGGAACATCGTGGTGCGCGACAAGAAGACCGGCAAGATCACCAAGATGAAGTTTGATCCCCAGAAAAAGACCATGGTGATCACCGACGAGAAGGGCAAAGAAGCCACCTTCTCCGCCAACTCAGAGAAGGGCACCTTTGAAGTCAAGAGCGACGAAGGCACCATGAAGATCGGCGCCAATGCGGACAAGCCGCCGGATTGGGTGCCGGTGTATCCCGGTTCGTCGCCCAAGAACACATACTCGCTCAGCGATGCGAAAGAGCAAAACGGCACTTACGTCTTCACCACTTCAGACTCGGTTGAAAAAGTCATGAGCTACTACGCTGACCAGCTCAAGGCCGGCGGCCTGAAGACTTCCAGCACCTCCAACACCACCGACGGCAAGGTCAGCGGCATGGTTTCCGGTGAAGACAGTGACCACAAGCGCACGCTGCTGGTGACCGCGCACACCGAAAGTGAAGGCACCAGCGTCAGCGTGGTTTTCACCAGCAAGAAGTAAGCGGATTGCAGGCAGACGGATGGCAGCAGAAAGACCAGGCCGTCAGCGAAACCTGAATTGAGCGGCGCAATGGGCGGTTGCCTGTTGCGCCGTTTCACTTTTGGCGCCAATCTTTGCCACCCAGGACCCCGAGGCATGAGTGAGATCGCCCCGACCAGAAAAGCCCAAGTGTGACGCAGATCATGGTACCGTGCACAGCATCAGGTACGATCTCGGATGGCGGCGATGCAGCCGGCGGTGCTTCACGTTTGACGCCGCTTGCGGCAGAGTTTCATAATAAAAGGTTTGCTCTTGCAGACGGACCTGAGTAAGGAGAGCACAATACAGCATGGCTAGCGCCGTCTCGCCTCATAAAGTCGCCAAAGGTGTGCCGCCGTTGCGCGCCGGCCAGGGCGGTTCATTCCTCTGGCGCAGGTTGCATTCCTTGAGCGGCATTGTCCCGGTGGGCGCATTTCTGGTGGAACACTTCATCTCCAACGCCTTTGCCACCAATGGGCCGCGCGCTTACGCCGACCAGGTAAAGTTCTTGAGCGGGCTGCCGTTTGTCCCGGTGCTGGAGTGGGTGGGAATCTACATCCCCCTGGCCTACCACGCGCTCTATGGCTTTTACATATGGATCCGCGGCCAATCCAACGTGAGCGACTATCCCTGGGCCGGCAACTTCATGTACGCGGCGCAGCGCTGGACCGGAGGCCTTGCCTTTCTGTACATCGGATGGCACGTATACACCATGCGCATCGCCGGGATTCATTTGCTCACGCACAACGATGCGGCCTTCCACAAAGTGCAGATGGAATTGCAGCACCCCTGGGCGATTGCGTTTTATCTGATCGGCATCGTCGCCGCGTCATGGCACTTCTCGTACGGGCTGTACCTGTTCGCTGCCAAGCGGGGCATCACGGTGAGCGAGCGATCGCGTAAAGGCTTTGGCCTGGTGTGCACGGGGATTGCCATCACGTTTATCGCGGTGGGCCTGGCGACCATGGGGGCATTCTTCCGGACACAGTGGTTGAACATCCCGGAGAAGCT
>JBGPLR010000008.1:0-19408 GCA_041486545.1 Terriglobia bacterium | reverse complement strand
GCGACAAGATGCTCAAGTTCCAGACCGCCCACCTTCCGGCGGCGTCCGACGATCGTCGCGAACAGCGCCTGAACCGCATGTTCGGATTGCGGCAGCAGACCGGCGGCTTCACCCTGGAAAAGATCGAAAGCTCTTCTGCCAACTCCATCACCGGCGTAGTCAAAGAAAAGAACTCGGAAAACCGCGCCAGCTTCACCCTGGAAGCCGAAGGCGACGACCAGATTGCCAACATGAACTTTCAGTTGATCGGTCCTCCGCCCAATGCCGCACAAGGTCCCGGGCCGCAGCGGCCTGCGGAGCCGCCGGCGCCGGCGAAAATGCCCGTCCCGGACCTGATCAAAGACGTGGACTCGCAACTGACCAAGCTCACCGCGGAAGACAAGTTCTCCGGGGCTGTGCTGATCGCCAAAGACGGAAAGGTGTTGTGGCAAAAAGCGTTTGGGCTGGCCGATCGCGAAAAGAAAACTCCCAACACGCTGGACACGCGTTTCCGCCTGGGCTCCATGAACAAGATGTTTACTTCCGTGGCGATTGCGCAGCTTGTCCAGCAAGGCAAGCTGAAGTATTCAGACACTCTTGCCCACGTGCTGCCGGACTACCCCAACAAAGAAGTTGCCGCGAAAATCACCGTGGACCAGTTGCTGACGCACACTTCCGGTCTGGGCGATTTCTTTGGGCCGGAATTTGCCCAGAAAAAAGATTCGCTGCACGATCTGAAAGATTATCTGCCCCTGTTCGCGAACAAGCCGCTGAAGTTTGAGCCAGGCAAAGGCTGGGCGTACAGCAACGCTGGCTTCCTGGTGCTGGGCTTGATCGTGGAGAAACTGTCCGGGCAGAGCTATTACGACTACGTGCAGAAACACATCTATGACGCGGCGGGGATGAAGAATTCCGGCAGTCCTCCGGCGACGGAGAAAGTCGCGAACCTGGCCGTGGGCTACACCCGGAATGGCGATGGCGACCGTGATGACGATGCCAACGCGCCGCTCAAACCCAACACCGCCGGTCTTCCCTGGCGGGCAAGCTCGGCCGGCGGCGGCGATTCAACCTTGGGCGATCTGCTCAAGTTCCACCAGGCGCTGCAAGGCAACAAGCTGCTCAGCCCGGAGCTGACGCGTGAAGTGACTACCGGCAAGGTCCATCCGCCGATGTTTCCCGCCGGAGCAAAGTACGCCTACGGCTTTGGCGACTTCGTTATAGGCGGGCATCGCGTCGTCGGACACAACGGCGGCTCTCCCGGCATGAACGCGCAACTGGACATGCACTGGGACACCGGATACACGGTGGTGGTGCTGGCGAACATGGACCCGCCGTCGGCCAGCGACATGGCCAGGTACATCAGCGAGCGGCTGCCGTAAGGTCGCATTAGGTTCCCCGAGGATCGCATGTTGGCGAGTCTCATCGGGGTGAGCTGTTCGTCAATCGATCACCTCGACGACCGCGGCACCGTCCAGCTGTGCGCCGTGGCCGGACCAGCCGGCAGGACCTGCGATCATCGCGAGCCCATCCTCATTGAGAACCAGCCCAATCTTGGATGCGGGGTCAGGTGTGGGACGTCCCATCAGGAACCCCTGCACCTCATCGGCTCCCAGCTTTCTAAACATTGCCCACTGTGCTGGTTTCTCAATTCCTTCTACGATCACGCGCATGCCAATGCTGTGTGCCAGAGTAATCATGGAATTGACCATCGCTTTGTTTGCCGGCCCGTTGTCCATTTCCAGTACGAAAGAACGGTCAATCTTGATCGCGTTGAACGGCAAATTCGCCAGATAACTCAAAGACGAATAGCCCGTGCCGAAATCGTCAATCGCCAGGCCGATTCCCAGGGCCCTGAGACAAGTCATGGTTTCCAGGCAACGGTCGGCGCCAGTCATCATGATCCGCTCGGTCAGTTCGAGCTGGAGAAGTTCCGGCTTGAGTCCGGTGCGGCTGAGGACCTCCACTACTTCATCCACAAAGTTTTCGCGGCCAAACTGAATGCTGGAAATGTTCACGCCGATCTCGATGGGGTGCCCTGAAATGGCCTGCCAGCGAACAGCCTCAAGGCAAGCCTGCTCCATCACAAACGTGCTCACCGCTGTGATCATGCCGCTCTCTTCCGCAATGGGAATGAACTTGACCGGAGAGATGGTCCCAAGCGTGGGATGAAACCAGCGGGCCAGGGCTTCAAACCGGACCAGGCGGCCGGATGATATCTCGAATTCAGGCTGGTAGTGCACTGTGATCTCGCCGCGCTGAATGGCGCCGCGAAGCTGGCTTTCCAGGCTCATCCGCTCGCGCACCAGCGACCCAATCTCGGACGTGAAGCGCATGGTCCGGTTTCTGCCGCCGCGTTTTGCGGCGTACATGGCGCTGTCAGCCTGTTGCAACAGGCCCACCGAATCCGCGGCATTCTCAGGAAAGAGACTGATGCCGATGCTGGCGCTGATGGTTATCTCGTGATCGTTGATGGTGAAAGGCGTGGCGAGGGCCTCTAGCAGGCTGGTTGCAACCAGGTCCGCTTCTTCCTTGGCGCGAAGAGTTTCCAGAATGACGGTGAACTCGTCACCGCCGAGCCGGGCCAGCGTGTCGGCCTGCCGGATTCGCCCCTGCAAACGCTTCGCCACCTGCACCAGCAGCACATCTCCGATCAGGTGGCCCAGACTATCGTTCACTAGTTTGAATCCATCCAGATCGATATAGAGCAGCGCCACCGTGCGCTGCTGGCGTATAGCGGCGGCCAGACAGTGGGCGAGCCGGTCAGAGAAGAGCCTGCGGTTCGGCAACCCCGTGAGTTCGTCATTAAGGGCCTGGCGCAGCAGCTCCGCTTCAGCCTCTTTCTTCCCCGCGTCCCGCTTTTCCAGTTCCACCAGCATGGTGTTGAACCCCAGACCAAGCTGCGTAATCTCATTGGTCCCGGAGATCGCGACTCTCGCCGTAAAATTCTGGGCCGCGCTGACATCGTGCATGGCCCGCACCAGGTCCGAAACTGGTTTTAATATCCGGCGCTGCAGAAGCGAGCCCGACAGTCCGCCGACTCCCAAGGCCAACAAGAGCAGCCCGCCGCCGACCATCAACAGATTGCTTCGTCTCTTTTGCAGGTCCTGCAGGTCTGAGCTGAGGAAGAGGTGCCCCACCAATTCTCCGTGGCGAAGGACCGGGCGGGTCACCGCGGGGTAACGGGGGTCGCTCAGGGCGAGGTGTTCGCGGTCTGCGGAACAGTTCTGTTTTTCCGGCCGCCTCTGGTATTGAGCGAACAGTTTTCCGGGCAAGTCATACAGGCAGGCGGATATCACCGGTGGTTCCGCGCGCAGGGCGCCCAGAACCTCCACGGCTGCGGGGGCGTCACTGAAATTGATGGCCGCCGCCGCGTTTTGCCCGACCACATCCGCCAGGGTTGACAACCGGTCTTGCAAACGAGAGCGCGAGCTGATGCCGTCAAACACCAGAAACGCCACCAGGAGAGTACCCAGCGCCATACCGCTGGCAAGCAGCACCATGGATGTCATCTTGCGCGCGATGCTGTTGCTGCGGAAGACCGTCATGTCAGTTCTGCAATACCGGCGCAAGCTTGACAAGGACCGCCAGGTCCAGCAGGCGAGAGCTGATCTTGAGCTTGGCTTCACGCGCTGCCTCCAGATTGATCTGAATCTGCACCTGCTCACCCGTCGTGAGCAACCCAACCATTCCCCCCTGGTGCATGAAGGCTTCCTTTTCACCCACGGTCAGGATGTTATTGCTGCGCGCTTTATCCAATGCGGCGCGCACCTTCTTGGGAGAGGCCTCCGCGATGTAAAGAATGTTGCATTTCTTCAACTCCTCGTCGTTGGGGAACAACACCACGTGGATAACGCGGGATTCGCTGCTTTTGCCCTCCAGGACCTTCTGCAGAACCTCTCCCATGCTGCCCTCGCCCACGAAACCTATGACCAGTGCGTTGTTTGACTGGGGCCATTCGACATACTTTGTCAGGTTGTAAACAAGAGCCACCTTGACCGCGCGTTCGTCCCGTACCTGGGCAGACGATGGCATCGCAATCAGCGAAACTATGGCCAGTACGCACGCCACCGCGGCTATGACATTGCGCCTCATGGCCTGGGCTCCCGTCCGCGGCCTGCCGTAAGAGGAGGGCCTTGAGCATTCCCGCCGGTTCTGATGGTGTTGTCGGCAAGCAGGTTTTTCTGCTTTCGTCCAAATGGCAGCCGGTAGGACGCTTTGAAGCGGAAGGCCCGCCCATCCTGCTGAATGGACGCCTGACGGAACCCTGGCCCCGCGGGACTGTACCAGCGGCGGTCGAGCGCGTTGTAGCAGCTGCCGGAAAATTCCCAGCCGCCCCACAGGGGTTTGGTGGAAAGCGTGACGTTGGTCAGGAACCACGGCGGAACACGAGTTTGCAGGTAACTTGTCTGGGCGCTGGAATAAAGAAACTCCACGCCCCCAAAGGCGTTGTGGGAAACGGGAATGGTCATGTTGAGTTTGGTGGTGTGTAACGGAGAATTTTGCAGGCGTTGCATCGCAATCACATCCTCAGCGTGGGCCAGTGTATAGCTGGCGCGGGCCGCGAAACCGGACGCCTTCTTGGCCTCCACTTCGGCCTCCACGCCGCGTCCATGGTCGCGCCCGCTGTTTACAAAATGCGTCAGTCCGCTCGCAGGATCCGGCTGCTGGTCGATCAGATTGGTCAGGTTGTTATAAAAACCTTCCGTTGTCACGCGCAGCCACGGCTTGAAGCTGTGCTCCAATACCAATTCATGCGAGCTGATGCCTTCCGGCTTTAACTGGGCGGCCGGCGCCACGATGACAACGTTGTCCACATAATAGCTTTCGTAAGCATTCGGAGCCCGGAACGCCCTGCCAAAAATGTATTTCACCGTGGTCTTCGAACTAGGTTCATAAACGAGGGCGATGCGCGGGCTGAGCGAAACGCCATAAGCGCTGAACCAATCCATTCTTCCGCCCGCATGGAGTGTCAGCTTGGCGGGCAGCTTCAGTTCACCTTCAGCAAAGGTTGCCGCACGCCACGGTGCCCGATGGTCGCTGACGACCGGCAGACCGCCGAGATCGTAGTTCTTCTGGTCCACGCGGAAGTTGTACTCGTAATCGGCCCCCGCGGTGATCCGGTGCCGGCCAATCTTACGGCTGAGGGTGGTTTCCACTCCGGACCAGTCTGCGATGCCGTCGTCAAGATTTAAGATGGGTTGCGAACCCGCAATGTTCGGGTAGACATACGTGCCGTGGTAGCGATAGGCGTCGTAGTACGCGCGCACGTCAAGATCGGTGTTCGCCTTGAGAGTGCGGTGGTAGCTCACATCGAGATACCCGCGAGAGTCGGTCGTGCGCGTTCCCGGCTGGTTGAAAATGGTGTCAAAAGATGCGGTCGGAAGCAGTTTGTTGCGCGTGGAGAAAGCACCCTGCACGCGCAGGTTTCCATATTGCAAATCGCCGAAGGCATGATCGTAGCGGTCGCCGTCGATGTTCTTCGCTACACCGCGATTGGTTTCCGGCGCGTTGAATTCAGGAAAGAAAAGAGTTGATGCGCCGTTGCTGCGGTACATGCTGCCGGACACAATGCCGGACAGCCGGTTTTTCTGGAAGCTGGCGCCCACTCGTCCGGTCCGGCCCATGTAAGAAGAAGTGTCCGCTGAAGTTTCGATCGCGCTGTCTTTTGGGCGGCGGGTGATGACGTTGATCACTCCAAATACCGCATTCGACCCGAACAGAGAGGAACTGGGGCCGCGAACGATTTCTATCCGGTCGACCAGGTCCATGTCGATGGGGAACTCGGTCCCGATCTGCGCGCTGTCATAAACGTTGTCGTTCAGGCGATGGCCGTTGACCAGGAGCAGAATGCGGGAATTGTAGTCACCGGCACGCAGAAATCCGCGGACGCCGAGATAGGAATAATTGCGGTCATAAGAAGTATAGAAGCCGCGCAAACTGCGGAGGGCTTCACTCAGGGTGCGCCAGCCATACCGGGCGATGTCCTCTGACGTGATGATGCTGACAGCCGACGGCGCCTCCCGGGAATCTTCCAGGTGGCGTGACGCGCTGAATACCTTGGACCGGGCCAATTCTTCAACGCTGAGCGACGTCAGGTCCTGATCTGGCGACGTCTGGGCCTGAAGCCAGAAACTCAAGAGAATCACTATCGCCAGGTGAGAGGCTCGCCGCCAGAAATTCCCGTGTGCAAACCGCATATCCATTTTCATCGGCAGCTTGCCAGAGGGACATTAGTTCTCCTATGGAGCTCTTCCCCCGCCATGGCCGGGTTGTAAACGGGTTGATGAGTTTTCACTCAGGAAGGCCGTTCGAGAGATGGCAGGTGGTGCACTGGTTGGTTGCGCGGGGATGGCATGAGGTATCCTCCCGACACCCGCGCCAGATGCACTCGGCACACGGGTTCCCATCGCCAAACCTCAGGTCAGAATGTCTTGTGACTGCACGAAGACTGCCAAGCCATCACCAGCACCATGTGACGAAACCGCCGACCTGAAGGCCAACAACCTCTGAGGGCAAGTGCTTCACATTCGACTAAAGACTTTGGACGGGGTGGGCCACGCTTTCGCCCGGTGTTGGCGAAACGTGGGGATGGTGGGATGTAGAATCACCTAATGTCCAGTGGTTAAAGATCGGCGAGTCATGATTTCCCATCCTTATTGCTCCGAAGCAAAAAGCCGCAGCTTCGTCGCAAAAGGATGGGGCACTCTCGGGCATTTCTAAGGACAGAAAAACCTGAGGGCGGGCCACCCGCCGCCGAAGGAAAACAGCATGCTTTATCAACGATCTAAGACCTGTTCTGTTGTTATGGCCGTTATATTGAGCGGATTATTGTCTGCGGCAACCAGTGCACAGAGTAACACTGTGTTCAAGAGACAGATCACAGAAATCACAGAAGCTATAGCGAAGGTACGAACGGGCGCCACGCCGGAAACGCGGGCAGATGCCGCCGAGCATATTGCTGACCTGACATCGGGAATTATCGACACTTGGGTGGATGATAAGGTCTTGGCAGACATCGTCTCTCTACTGGATACTCCGGAAAATCCGGTGCGGTTTTGGGTGGCTGTCACCTTGGGTAATGTCGGATATGGCGCCAGAACCACAATTTCTAAACTTCAAGAACTGTTGCCCGAGGCAGATTGCCTCCAGGGAGACCCGACGGTGGCAGATGCTATCCGATATGCTCTGGCTCGAATGCACGCGCCGCTGCCGCCTTCAGCGTGCGGACGTGCGGAGGCGAAGGAAGTTCTGTTCAAAAAGCTGCTTACAAAAACGATCGCAATTGCACAAAAGGGTGAGATCATTAACTATCGGAGGGATGCCGCCAAGCACCTTTCAGAACTGGCGCGTTGGATAGATCCCGACAAGGTCGATGATCAGGCTGTGGCTGAGCTGGTATCTCTTCTGAATACTTCAACCGACATGGTGGTGCTCGACTGGGTGGTTGCGGCTTTAGGAAGTCTTGGCACTCATGCCAAATCAGCTATTCCTGATCTTCTAAAGATCTTGACCGCGGAAGATTGTGTTAAAGAACCCTCTATGGCCATAAGCGTGGAAGACGATGCTAGAAGTGCGCTGCGTCGAATGGGCATTACACATCCACCCTCGCCGTGTGGGCGCCCCTACTTGAATTGAGGCGACGGCGGGTGGGCCTCGCTTTCGCATGGTGCTGGCGAAGCGTGGGGATGGGCCTCACGTTACAATGTCTCATCGTGCCTGCGCTGGACAACAAAGCCGTCGCCAACATTCTGAGCGAAACCGCTGACCTGATGGAGATCGCCGGCGAAGATTCCTTCCGCATACGCTCGTATCAGCGGGCCGCCGAAGCGATTGAATCGCTGGACCAGCAACTCTCGGAAATCTACAAAGACCAGAAAGCGCTGCTGGAAATCCCCGGCATCGGCAAGAGCATGGCCGGGCACATCCAGGAGATCTTCACCAAAGGCAAGCTGCCGCACCATGAAGAGCTGCTGAAGAAATACAAGCCCTCGATTCTAGAGCTGCTCAAGATCCAGGGTCTGGGGCCCAAGACCATCGCGTTGATCTGGGATGCGTTCAAGGTCTGCGATCCTGAAGGTGTGGCCAAGCTGGCGCGCGAAGGCAAGCTGCGCGAGCTTCCCCGGCAAAGCGAAAAGACCGAACAGAAAATTCTCAAGGCCATAGAAAGTTATCGCCAGATGACCGGACGCTTCCTTCTGGACGTGGCCGCCGAAACCGCGCAGAAGATGATTGACCTGCTCAAAGACTTGCCCGGCGTGGAGAAAGTCACGCCGGCCGGTTCGCTGCGGCGCGGCAAGGAAACCGTTGGCGACCTGGACATGCTGGTCACGGGCAAGTGTGCGACCAACGAGAAGCAACGCGACAAGGTCATCGAACAGATCGTGGATTTTCCCGGCATCCATGAAGTGCTGGCCAAAGGCGAAAACAAAGTCAGCTTCAAGCTGCGCAGCGGATTGCAAGTGGACGTCCGCATTCTTGCGCCGGAATCTTTTGGCGCCGCGCTGCTGTACTTTACCGGTTCCAAGAGCCACAACGTGAGCTTGCGCCAGCGCGCGCTCAAGATGGGCTTGACGCTCAACGAATACGGCCTGGCGCGCGTCGAAGACGACAAACGCGTGGCCAGCAAGACGGAAGAAGATATCTACAAGAAGCTGGGGCTGGACTATATCCCGCCGGAGCTGCGCGAAAACAATGGCGAAATCGAAGCCGCGGAAGAGCATACGCTGCCAAACCTGATCACCCAATCCGATATTCAGGGCGACGTCCACATGCATACCGTGGAGACCGACGGCAAGAGCACGATTGAAGAGATGGCGCTGGCAGCGCGCGACCGCGGCTACAAATACATGGCCATCACGGACCATTCCAAGAACCTGGCCTTCGCCAACGGTCTGGATGACAAGCGCGCTGAAGAACACATCAAGCGTATCCACAAAGCCGCCAAGACGGTTGAAGGCATCACCATGTTTGCCGGGATTGAAGTGGACATTCTTGCCGACGGCGAACTGGACCTTTCTGATTCCGTCCTGGAACAAATGGATCTGGTGATCGCCAGCGTGCATTCGCATTTCAACCAGGACGCCGCGCACATGACGGACCGCTTGCTGCGGGCGATCGCCAATCCGAATACCTCCATCATCGGGCACCCGACGGGAAGGCAGTTGTTGCGCCGCGAACCCTACAGCTTTGATCTGGACAAAGTGTTCACGGCAGCCGCCAAAGCCAACGTGGCCATGGAGCAAAACGCGTATCCGGAGCGGCTGGATTTGTCAGACCAGCATTTGCGCATGGCCAAAGCGCGCGGAGTGAAGATTGTAGTCAACACCGATTCGCACCACACGTCGCACTTGGAGAAAATGCGTTACGGAATCCTGCAACTGCGCCGCGCCTGGCTGACCAAAGAAGACGTGCTGAACACGTTGCCGGCCGCCAATTTCGCCAAAATCATGAAGAGAGGGCAGCCGGTGCTGACCAAAGTTTGACACAAGATTCTTCCGGCCGGGCGCGTTTCACCGCGCCAGCGAAGTATGATGTGGTCAATTGAGGAGCGCAACTGAGGAGCGCAACCATGCCGGACAATCCGCAGCCTAAATCCAGCCAGCCGCCCGCGCCGCAGTACACGCCCGGTCACATGCCAATCACTGAAGAATTCGACAAAGCCAAATGGACCCTGCCTCCCATGGCTCCGGTGCTGATCGCGGCCGCGGTGATCGCGGTAATTGTGGCGGTGGTAGCGTTTACCAACCGGTCCACGCCGGTGATGAGCGGAAGCATTACCAAGGTGGCGCGATTTGATCAGGAAGGCACCACCGTTGTCGCGGTCCAGGTAACGCTGGATAACGTGATTGAAAAGCAGGTGTGGATCAAGAACATTGATTCCGAACTGGAGACCGCCGAGGGCAGAAAATTCAGGGACCATCCCGCGCCGGGAGTCGATGTGGCACGCTACATGAAAGCCATGCCCGCGCTGCAGGCAGTCCAGGGCGAGCCGTTGCGCGAAGAACTCAAACTTCCCGCCAAGGGATCTTTTTCCGGCGTGGTCATATTCGCGTACCCTGTGGACCAGGAGGCCTTTGACGGCCGCAAGTCGCTGACGGTGCGCATCCAGCTTTACGACCAGCCGACCCTGGTGCTGAAACAGCCCTGAACGCGCGAGGGAAGCAAAGGCCGGCTCCTTGACGGCCACCGCCATCGCTTTGATACCAAAATAATTTCTTGACATTTGCCGCTGGACATAGAGAATGGCCGCGCACAAGGATCGGAAGCTCCGGCGCGTCCGTTTTGTCCTGCGTTGTTCGAACGAACGTTCGTCAGACTTCCTCCCCCGGAGGAGACCATGAAGTTCCGAGCTCATTTCTTGCTGGTTGCCTTGTTGTTCGTCTTTGCTCTCGCCAGCCCTATTACCATCCATGCCCAACAAGTAGCTGACGCCCAGCTGAACGGCGCCGTTCATGACCAGACGGGCAGCATGCTGGTGAAAGCCACGGTGACCCTGCGCAACGTGGACACCAACCATGTTTATACCGCCACGTCGAACAGCACGGGGTATTACATCCTGACCAGCGTGCCGCCGGGGAACTATGAACTCACAGTGGTGGCGCAGAGTTTCGCCAAGCACTCGCAAACCGGGATTGTGCTTCGCGTAGGCCAGGTGGCCACCATGGACATCACCATGAAAGTGGCCGCGGCCACCGAGCAAGTCACGGTGAGCACGGAAGCGCCCACGATTGAGCCGACGCGCACCGAAGTGAGCCAGGTGATTGAGACCGAACAGATCCAGTCGTTGCCCATCAGCGGCCGGCTGTTCACCGATTTTGCGCTGCTGAGTCCCGGCGTCACCACCGGGCGCATCAGCCTGCAGTCCACGTTTACGGATCCTTCCGTGACGCGAATTTCTTTTGGCGGCCAGCGCGACCTGAACAACGCGGTGACCGTGGACGGCGCGGACAACATCAACACCGCCACCGGATCGCAGCGGGCGACTCCATCGCAGGACGCGGTCAGCGAATTCCGCGTGGTGAACAACAGCTTTGGCTCGGAATACGGACGCGCGCTGGGCGGCATCGTGAACATTGTCACCAAGTCCGGGACCAATGACGTGCACGCTTCGCTCTATGGCTACCTGGAGAACAACAAGTTCAACGCGAACTCGCCGCTGAACTCTCCTGGGTTTAACGTTTTTCGCCAGGGACAATTTGGCGCCACGCTGGGCGGCCCGCTGAAAAAGGACCGCACGTTCTACTTCCTGAATTATGAAGGACAGCGCCGCGCTCAGTCGCCCAGCTATCCTGGGCTTCTGGTGAGCAACATCGGCGCCATCAACGCGCTCAAGGCCAGCCTGGGCATTGCTCCGGAGAACCTCGGCGTCCTGAAGACAGCCGACGTGGACAACGGCTTCATCAAACTGGACCACCAGTTGAATGACAAGAACCGGCTGGCCGTCCGCTATTTGATCCAGGACGCCAACGACCTGAACATGCTGGTGGGCGAAACGCTGGACGGTGGCGGCATTGGCGCACCCAGCAGCGGCCGCAACGGTTCGCTGCGCGACCAGGCGCTGGTGGCCACGTTGACCTCGCAGCTCAGCGAGACCAAGGTCAATTCCGCGCTGGTACAGTGGGCGCGGCGCAACTACGGTTTCCCCGGCGTAACCGGGCAGCCCAACCTGGATGTCCCCAACCTGCTGCTCTTCGGCCACAACTTTGGCGCGTTTGATCGCTACAATGAAACGCGTTATCAATTCTCTGATACTTTCTCCTGGGTCCACGGCAGGCACTTTGCCAAGTTTGGCGCGGACGTCAACTACATTCGGAACTTCGTGCTCTGGCCCGGCTTTACTCCGGCACGCATCATTTTCCCCAGCCTGGACGACTTGCTGGCGTCCGGCAAATCCAGTTGGGGCGTCACGCCGTGTCCGGCGCCGCTGATTGGACTGGTTTCGCCGTGTCTGGCGGCATTTTTCTGGGGCGCGCCCGTGGGCCCCGGGCCCATCAACACTGCGGCCGCATCTCCTTCCGTGCCCACCACGTGGGACAACGCTTTTCTGGCGTCGCAGGCATCTAATTTCAACGTCAATATCAACCATAGCTACTACGGGTTCTTTGCCCAGGACCAGTTCCGGCTCACGCCCAAGCTGACTTTGAACTACGGCTTGCGTTATGACGTGGAAGCCGGGCTTGGTTTCTTTATCAAGGGCGACCACAATAACTTCCAGCCGCGTGTGGGCCTGGCTTACTCGCCTGATCCCAAGACGGTGATTCGCGCCGGCTACGGCATCTTCAACGATAAATACACCCTCACGTTCTTCTTTGTGCCGGCGCCGCAGAGGCCGCCGGTGATTGCCGGACTGCCCACGGTCGGCAACCAGACCACCGGCACCTATCTGCTGAACAGCATGTTCCTGCCATTCCCCTGCATACTGGCGGGGTGTCCGGTGGTGCCGGCGCTGCCGCTACCTCCGGGCACGGTGCCGCCGCCGTTGCTGACGTCGGCGTTTGAGAACCTGATCAACAGCGGAAGCTTCCCGGTCAATGCGGGCTTCTTCCGCGGCGGGACGGCCGTTGATCCCAACCTGCGCTCGCCCTACACCGAGCAAGCCAACCTGTCGATTGACCGCAACATAGGCAAAGGCCTCACCTTGAGCCTGGGATACATGATGGTGCAGGGTCACAAACTGGTCCGCCCGATTGACCTCAACGTGGGCCCGCCGGTTGGCGTGCAACCCAGCACGGGCAAAGACATTTACGCTTTCGCCATCAAGGACCCCGCCATCCCTGCTCCTCCGGCCGGCTCCAACGGGACCAATGGGATTTACTATTTCACTGATTCCACCGGAAACTCTATCTACCACGGCGTGACGCTGCAGGTGATTGAGAAGGCGGGCAAGTATTTAACCCTCAACGCCAACTACACCATCTCTCACACGCTGGACGACGGCACGTTCGTCACCTTTGTGAGCACGCCGCAATCCAACGCGCAACGCAACCTGGAACGCGCCAACTCCAACCAGGACGCGCGCCACCGGTTCGTCGCCAACTTTGTGGCCGAAGCGCCCAAGGACTCGTTCCTGCGCTACTTCCAGCTCAGCAGCATCATTACCATGCAGTCGGCGCGGCCGTTTACGCTGTTTGTGGGCTTTGACGCCAACAATGACGGCAACCCGGTCACTGACCGCGTGGGCAACTCGCCGCGCAACAGTTATCGTGGCGACACGCTGCAGACCGTTGACCTGCGCCTCACCCGCATGTTCAAGATGGGCGAGAAGAAACAACTCAACCTGTCGTTGGACGCCTTCAACATCTTCAACCGCGCCAATATTGACGAAGTGTTCTCCGTGTACGGCGCGCCGGACTTTATCCCGGGCAACGTGCCGACGCACTTCGGCGACGGCAACGTCGGCCCCAGCGGACAGGTGGGCTCGCCCCGGACGGCCTTCAACCCCCGGCAATTGCAGATCGGGGCGAGATTTACTTTCTAAAACCCTCTCCTCCACTTTGGGCGCCGGCAAAAGTCGGCGCCTTTTTTCGTGGATGAGTGGAACGCAGCCGCCCCCGGCTGCGGCTCGGCCAAAAATGAAACGGCGCAGAGAGCCCGCTTCCATCTCTGCGCCAAACAAAACATTGATCAGGGGAAGGGAGATCTGAACTGGTTTCCTAGTCCTTGTCTTTATCGTTGTCTTTCAGACCGTGGGGAATGGCGCCGTGATCGAACAAATCAGAGAGATCAATGGCGTTGGCTGCATCACCCAGAAATGGCCCGCCCGTGCGGAAGATTTCCTGCATGGTGCGCAAGTCGGAGGAATGTGTGTAATTGAGCGGACTGGCATAGGGAACGCCATGGGCGTTCTTGTGAGCAAGCGAAGAGATGACAATCTCGCCAACCGTGTGGTTGAAGTCGTCAAGGTTGTCGCCGGCGACGCCGTCTTGTTCCGATTCGTCCCACCAGATGATGATTACGCCGTGCTCCTTGTAGGCCTTTGAGGCCATGATCACGGGAATCACCTGGCGCAGGAAGTCGTCGCCCTGCAGGATCTTCGCCGGGTCGCCGGTCAGGCCCTTGTAGCCTCCGGTGAGCGTGGTGTGCTGGTCGTTGAACTGGTTCGGTGAGATAAAGTTGTAATCAGCCACGGTGTCATTGTCCAGATCAGCGACCAACTGCTGCAGCGGCGCGTACTGCGTGCGCAGCGGATTGGCCGTAGTCAAATCGTTGCCGCCGCTGGAGTCCGTGAAGAACACCATGGGATTGTGTTTGGCAGCGTAGTTGAATTGGTTGGAGCCGTTGAACTGGTTGAAATTGCCTGGGGCAAAGACACCGGAGAAGCTCTTCAGCGGAACGGTCCACTGGTCGCGCGGCAGCGGGACGTTGGTGAGCTGCCCGCCAACCGTGGTGAGGTCAGTGTCTTCCTGATACGAACGCCAGGTTTTTCCCGCCTTCGTTAGCAAGGTGACCAGGTGCTGGGACGTGGTCTGCTCCGTCGGGCCATTGGCTTGGAAGGGGTCGTTGTCATTCAGGACGCCAAAATTGGTGCCGGCTTCCGCCCACATGTAGTTGGGCTCAGAAGGATGGATATGGGGGTTGTTGCCGCCGGGAGTAGCCAAAACGTTGTGATAGTTGGTGGCGTAGGCGACGTGCTCGCTGATGCGGACGTCGCGGCCGTTGATGCGGGCAAACGCGGTCCCGTTGATCAGGCTGTTGATGAACGGCGCAGCCGGGTTTTGAAAAATCTGCTGGATTCCGCCCGTGAACTGGTTGGCCGGCTGGGTCCAGTTGTGGTTTTCCATCGCGATCACGAAAACCTTTTTGATTTCTTCCGCGCCGGCGTTCAAGCGGCCCAATATGATCATCAGGGCAAATACGCCCAGCGTGCCAAGACGTCTGACGTGCGACATGGATATTTCTCCGGTAGGTAGGATTGGCGGCGTACGCTGGAACGCGTCCGGATCACTTGCGGTGAAACTCTGGCGACCATCGTGCCCCGCTATACGGATAGCAGGTCTGTCTGGCGGGAAGGTGAATGGCACATTACTTTTTGATGAATGGTGCTTAACATTTGTGAAGCAAATCGTACATAAAGCAAATCGTCTTAGCGGGCGCGCGATTCGATGTGATGAGCCGTGCCGTGCGCCGGTGGCGGGGCAAGATTCTTGGACAAAAGCCCGTCGTTAATTGACCTACAGGACACTTGACAAGCGTGCGCATGGATGTACCACTTCGCACTATATTCACCTACAGGATGCGTTACCATAAGCCGCGCCTCAGGGTGTGAAGGAACAGAGATCATTGAAAACGAAGCAAATAGCAGAGAAGACGGAACTTAGTACTGAGTATTTGGTACTTGGCAAAACCTGTAGCCTCTCAGCGGGGTCGTTCAGCCAATCTTGGGTGACCTTAGATGACCTTCCACCCCAGCACGCGAAAACCGCGCGTGCCGGGGCCCCAGCCTTGGGTGTAATTGGGTGAAACCGGAGCAGGAGCACGCCATTGGGATCGATTGGGATGCCATTGGGATCCGCTTGGCTAAGTCCTTTGTTTATTGGGACCATTGGGATGAACCGGGAGGGGTGGGGCATATCCCAATGGAGCGGCACGGATCGCTCCGTGATCCAGGGCACCGGGCAAGCCAGGGTCGAGCGCCGGGACAGGTCGTGCGTGATCGCCGTGATCGGAAAAGCCAAAGCAGATTCCTCCCCTTCGGCTTCGCTCAGGGTCGGAAAGACAAATCGAGGGCGAGGGCGCCACACGAGAACCGTCGCGTCGCCACAGCCTAAATCGTCGGAAACATGTCCGTTGCTTTGCCGTCCCAGGAAGCTAACAATAGCCTTTGCGCCCGAGTCCAAGACAGGGAAGCGGGAGGAGATGAAGATCATGACCAAAGCATTGCGTTGTCTGGCGGTTCTGGCGTTGCCGTTGGTGCTGTCCGTAGGTTCCTTTGCGGGAGCGGGAGCGGCCCATCCGGAAATGGTGGTGTCCGCGCAGTGGCTGGCCGACCATCTGAAAGACCCCAAAGTGGTGGTGCTGCACGTGGCCGACAAGGTTGCCGACTACCGTCGCGGGCACATCCCCGGCGCGCGCTACCTTTCCACGGACGACTTCACCACCGGCAACGACGTCGAACTGCCTGCGGTGGACAAGCTGAAAGCCGTCTTTGAAAAGCTGGGCGTGAGCGACGACACGCGCGTGGTGATCTACACCACGGCATGGCCGCCCACGGCCGGCCGCGCGTTCTTTACGCTGGATTACCTGGGCCATGACAAAACGTCGCTGCTCGATGGCGGTATTGAACACTGGATGGTGGAGCAGCGTCCCATCACCACGGAAACTCCTCCGGTAGCCAGCGGAAAATTTACGCCGCACGTGCATGAGGAAGTGCGCGCTCTGTTGGGCGAAGCCAAGAACGCTACGGAACCTGATTCCAAGGAACTGCTAGTGGATTCGCGACCCGCGCGCCGCTACAAAGACGGGCATCCCGCGGGCGCCGTGCCTCTCTACTGGCAGGAGACGCTGGTGGACCCCAACGAAGATCCGGTCTTTCTTTCGCCGGAAAAACTCAGGGCGCTGTTTGAGTCGCGCGGGATCAAGCCGGGCAAGAAGCTGGTGACGTACTGCGAAGTCGGCCTGCAGGCGTCGCACGTGTACTTCATCGCCAAATACCTGGGTTATGACGCGGCGATGTATGACGGCTCGATGCACGAGTGGAGCATGGTGAACAACCTTCCCGTGGTCAAAGGCGAGTCGGCGCGATGAGGACAGCAATGAACAAACTCAAGAAAAACGCGGCGCGCGCGCGGATCAGTTCTTCCGCCGGCGCAGCCGCTCTCAAGCTGGCCAAGCTGGCAGCGATGGTGCTGATTTGCGGCTTGCTATGGATAACGCCCATGCACGCACAGAAAAAATCCGCTGCCGCTGCCGGCGAAACGCCCAAGCTGAGGGCGGAGATGCTGGTCTCCACCGCGTGGCTGGCGCAACACCTGCAAGATGCGGACTTGGTGGTGCTGTGCGTTGCGGGCAAACCGGAGTTTTATTCCAGCGGCCACATCCCCGGCGCGCGCTTCATCCCCCTGGTTGACATCGCCATCACGCGCGACGGCATCCCCAACGAGCTTCCGCCGGTTGCAGACCTCAAGCGCGTTTTTGAGTCCGCCGGACTCACGGACCGCTCGCGCGTGGTCCTTTATGGCGAGCGTTACGGAATGTTTGCCGCCCGCGCCTATTTCACGCTGGACTATCTGGGCCTGGCCGGTCACGCGGCCTTGCTCGATGGCGGTCTGGAAAAATGGAAAGCTGAAAACCGGCCGCTCTCGACCGACGCGCCGAAGCCGGCTGCGGGAAATCTCAGCGGCGCCAAATTGACCATCAAGCTGAACGAGAAGATTTCGCTCAGCGTGCAGGACATGCAGGACCTGGTGATGACCAAGCCGGAGTCGGCGGCGATTCTGGATGCGCGTCCGGCGGACGAATTTTCCGGCGCGAAGCTTTCAGAAGAAGTTTCCAGAGCCGGACACATTCCGCACGCGGCAGGCCTGTTCTGGATGAAGAACCTGGAGAGCGCGGCCAATCCGGTGCTGCTGCCGGAAGCCGAGTTGCGCCGCATGTATGCCAGTCTGGGCGCCACGCCGCAAAAGAAAGTGGTGAGCTACTGCCGCAGCGGCATGCAGTCGTCGTTCGACTATTTTGTTGCGAAATATCTTGGCTACGAAGCAAAGATGTACGACGGATCGTTCTTCGAGTGGAGCAGGAAAGAGCTGCCGGTGGAAAGCGAAGCCAAGAAATAGTTGCGAAGGATGCGCTGCGCTTAACCGAGCCTTCGCACCCTGGGTCGCTTCACGTTGCGGGCCAGGCCCACGGATTCCATAGCCAGGATGAAATACCATCCGATGTCCACTTCCCACCATTGCAGTCCCAGGCGCGCTGAGCCGGCGAAAGTGTGGTGGTTGCGGTGCCAGTTCTCGCCCCACGCGGTGAGTTGCAGCGGGCCCAGCCACCACAGGTTCCGGCTGGAATCGCTTTCTTCCGCGTGGCCCAGGTGAGTGAGGCTGTTCACCAGGCACTGCATGTGCAGCGAATAGACCAACCGGATCGCGCCGATCCAAAAGAAGCCTTGCCATCCCAGCGCAAGTCCGCAGCATAGAGAGAGCACGATCATGGGGACTTCAGCATATTCCCAGACCTTGTACATCCCGCGATCCAGATCAGGGCACCACCTTTGCTTGTCGGCGGGAGCGGACTGGTAGAGCCAGCGCAGATGCGCCCACCAGAAGCCGCCTTGCTTGGGACTGGAAACATCGTCGGGCGTATCGGTATGCGAGTGGTGATGGCGGTGGTAGGCGACCCAGCTGCCGGGCGCGCCCGAGCCGTTGAACATCGCGCAGAAAATCAGGATGTTCTCGACGAGTTTATTCAGCTTGAACGTGCGGTGCGCGAGCAGACGATGGTAGCAAACGGTTGTTCCCAAACCGCCAAAAGCAATCAAAGCCAGCGTTACGCCCAGAACCTTCAGGCTGGGCAGCGGAAAAAGAATGAGTCCGAACACGGCCAGAACATGGATCAAGATCAGGTACACAAAGATGCCTGATTTGGCTGGAAGGGGCATCCAAAAAGGACGTTGCCAGGGCCGGACTTCTTCAACGACGTTCTGATGCATGCTAGCTCCTGTTGGGCGATTGCTGTTGGCTTGTCACAAGTGCTGGTTCGTTTCAGTGGCGGCAGAAGTCCAATCGCAGATGTAACGAAGTTTGCGTCGGCAGCCATTATTTCACAGGTCAGAGCCTGAATCCGGGAAATGACAAAAACATCGCGATTCGGTGAACAGCTGAAAATGGCAGTCGAACGATTCGAACCATGACACGATCGGCCGGACAGTCCGGCATCTAGCGCGCCGCTTCCAGCACGGGCTGGTCCGCGGGGGCGGGATTTACGGGCGAAGCTTGCCGGATGGGCTCGCGCACGGGCACCCGAACCGGAGCTTTCACCGCAACCGGCTCATGGGTCCGGAACGGAAGTTTGAACTTGCGGGCAATTTCCGGCCAGAACTCTCTCAGCACGTCCCAGCCAATGTCATTGGCAACGCTGAAGCCGATGCGGCTGGTGGTGGGACCAAAGCCGCGGGGATTTCCCGGATGGTAGACGTTGCTCAACACTTTCATGCTGACCGTGGTCATCCACTCAGAGTAGTTGAACATGCGCTTGCCGGAATCACTGCGCGCCACAAAGCGGTGTGCCAGCGCATGCGCCAGGCGCTGGTTGGCGGTGCCTTGTCCCATGCGATAGTAGCGCGGGTCCTGATGAAACAATGAAGGATATAAAAACGTTCCAAAGAATTCGCTGGCCACGCTGTCCGTCAACGCGGAAGAGTAGCGGTGGCCGTAACCGGCCAGGCCCTGGCCATACGCTGCGTCTGTGTGGGTAATGTGCGCGGTGCCTGCGTCCCAGG